>JAIPFO010000036.1 GCA_021736565.1 Phycisphaerae bacterium
GTTCAAGTCCCGCCGATGCCTCATCCCCGCCGATGGCTTTTATGAGTGGAAAAAGAACGGTAAAATCCGGCAGACTTACTACTTCAGCTTAAAAGATAAATCCCCACTGGCCATGGCGGGCCTGTGAGAACGCTGGCAATCTCCGGAGAACACCACCATCGAATCCTGCACCATTCTGACAACCGCCTGTAACACCCTCATGCAACCCATCCACGATCGCATGCCCGTGATCATCGCACCAGCATACTTCGATCAATGGCTCGCCCCTGAGATCACCATCCACCAGAAACTGGAACACCTTCTAAAACCCTACCCCTCAGAGAAAATGTACTCCCACCCCGTCAGCCCTATCGTCAATACGCCAAAAAATGACAGCCCCGAATGCCTCAAAGCGATCACTCTTGAAGAGCCGGGGCTTTTTGATCTCGAATAGAAGTGCCGACAGAACGGGGCAAACAGTCTCTCTGCGCAAAAAAACTTCCGGGACAGTGCTACCACCAGCCCGGAAGATGCCACGGCTAATAAATTCGGCATCCAGCTGATTTTCAACCTGACGCCAAGCCGTCAAAACTTGTTATTTCCTCACGAAACAAGTATAACAAGCAGACGATCATGTGTCAATAAAACTGGATATTTTTACGGTTTTTTTGTGGATATCTTTCGACAATTAAATCGTATCTCATTTAATAACAATGAGTTATAAAAGGCAACAAGGGTGGAGATGTCATCCGGATCAAGAAAAATAATCGCCTGGCCGATTGGGCGTACCATATAAAAAAAGGGATCCACCAATACAAGCAGGTATTACTTTAGACCTTCTTGCCGGCCAGAGATAAGATCAACTCGATTTCACCAACAGGCCGATCCATTGTCTTAGCGATATTCACTTTTGACATACCACTTTCCAGAAGGCCAAGGACATATTTGGCATCATCGCTCAATACAGGAAAAGGTTGAGGCGGGCTCTTCGGTTTTTCGGTCGATTCCGCCTGATTTTCCGGCAGGGCAGAATCCCTAGTCGATGCACGATTCGCGCGTGAGTTCTTTTTATCGGCCCGCTTCCCCTTAGCTTCCTGCGACTGAGATACTGATTCGCCCTGGCCATGGTCCTGCTTTGATACAGGGTGTGCATCGTCATGTTTATCCATACGGGCGATGGTCTGGTCGGCGCGGTCCAGAAGAATTTCGAGCTTGGCGACACGGGTGTCGATCTGTCCGTTGATCTGACGAGACAAATCCGCCAGGGAGGCCATCAATTCAGTCATCTGGTTGGAACTGTCGCTTTGAACCTTAACCTTCCTGGCCATTCGCTCTTTCACGGACAAATCCATATCTCGCTGAGAACGCCTCATACGTCTTTGAGTTGCCTTGAGCATAAAAAAAGACAAGAGAACGATCCCGACGACCCAAAGGATATTCTGGGGGTCGAGCAATTTCTTTTCACCATCCGCCGCTATAATAATTTGCCAAAGCAATATGTGCATTCAGGCTGCTCCATGAAACGCGATCAACTACGAATGACTCCCGCGTTAAAAGTCACTTTTCGGTTTTAGAATCGCCCTTTAAAATGCGGAAAACGGGCTTAAAAAATACTGATGACGCTTTGACGTCACGATAAGCCCGGCTCACCGAGGCTGTCCAGTGATTTGCTCAGCGCATTACTAACGACATCCACCTGCTCCCGGGTAATATTATTATGAAACGGAATAGCGATCGTCCGCTGGGCAACCTTCTCGGTTACCGGGAACTGCCCCACTCGGGTGCCCAGCTTTTCAGCGATAAATGGCTGTAAGTGGATAGGCGAAAAGTAGTTACTACACCCTATCCCCTGGGCTCTCAGACTCTCCAGGACCTTATCGCGGTGCTCTTGGGTATAGGAATCTTGCAGGCGAACGACATAAACAAACCAGCTAACCAAACACCCTTCCGGCTCGTAGGGTAAGATCAGGCGAGAATCATCCCCCAACGCCTCCTGATACATCTTCGCGACGTTTCGGCGTTTTTCGATAAATGAATCCATCCGTTTAACCTGCTCGACACCGATCGCGCAATTAATGTCTGAAAGTCGGAAGTTATATCCCAACCGCGCATGTGCCAGCCAGCCGGCGCCTTCATCTCGCCCCTGATTTCTCAGCGACTTGCACATCGCGGCAAGATTCTCATCGTCGGTCACGACCATCCCCCCCTCCCCGGTGGTCATTTGTTTATTGGGATAGAAGGCGAAAAAGCTGACATCGCCCAATGTGCCGGCCTTCCGGGAGTTCACAACACTCCCCAACGCCTCACAGGAATCCTCAATACACAAAAGATCGTGTTTCTTTGCTAAATCACAGACCTTGTCAAGCCCCTTGGGATTGCCAAAAACCTCCACCGGGAGCAGCGCCCTGGTTTTAGGTGTGATTTTGGCTTCGATCTGGCTGACGTCAATATTGTATGTATCTTCGTCAATATCCACAAAGACCGGCGTCGCACCCACCATCAGCACAATATTGGTCGTAGCGATAAAGCTAAACGGTGTCGTAATCACCTCATCGCCAGGGCCAATTCCCAGGGCGATCATCGCCAGATGAAGGGCACTGGTACCACTATTGACCGCGACGCCATACTTTCGGCCCACATAACGGGCCAATATGGACTCAAATTCGGGCAACTTTGGCCCGAGACTTAGATGTGAACTCTTTAAAACACCCACAACAGCGTCAATTTCCGCCTGTGAGATATCCTGAGATGATAGCCCTATTTGCATTTGATCTCCTAATTGACGCCAGCGTCATAAGTATTTTTGATGCCCGTTTTCCGCATCTTAAAGAGCGATCTTAAAGACGTAAAACGGCTTTTGACGCGGGAATTGTAATTGGCATTGGTTCAATTCGTCACATGATGTAATTTAACTTAAATCAGGGTGATAATCCAATAATTTTTTATTGTCGCCAGCGTCATAAATATTTTTAAAGGCCATTTTCCACACCTTCAGGACTGCCCCGCTTATCTTTACAATGTTAAGGCCTGAGTCCAAAGCCGTGTAGAGCGTTGATCCTGTTATTTAATCGACGTTTTCACTTATCAATATTAACTTTTGACCCAACCATCCATGTTTAAATCTGTAAACTGGACATTGTCTGAGAAAAACATGATAATGGCGTTTATGACAGAGAAAAAACAATCGCAATATTACACGCAGGAGCAGGGACTCTTCGGACCGATCGAAAACAGCATCTCCTCGACAACCACCGTGCCGGCCGGGTCAATTTCACTGGTGCAGGTGGCTTTTGATAAAGGGGGGGATAATGTTTATGACTATGGGACCCCCGACCTGATGCAGGGTCAGATCCAGCCCGGTCAGCGGGTAAAAGTTCCCTTTGGCCGGTCAAATCGTCTGGAGACCGCTTTTTGCATAGGATTCCCTGATACCACCAATGTTAAAAAGGTAAAAATGGTCATTGAGATCGTTGATGAACGCCCACTACTCGATGAAAACATGATCAAACTCGGCCAATGGATATCCAAATATTACTGCTATTCTTTGGGCGCCGTCCTGGCGGCGATGGTCCCCGCGGCGGTCAAACACAAAATCGGCATGGTCAAACAAACCTATATTCGCCTGACCCCAAAGGCGATTAACAGCTCTCAGGATGAAATGGCCGCCTTACGCCTCAGCCCCAAGGGCAAGGCGATACTTGATTTCCTGCGACATCAAATGGCCTCTGACATTGATTCGGTGCTGCTGGAAGAGGCTGCTGGGAAGAATAACTGCCAGAAAGGCCCCTTCAAAACACTTGAAAAGCTTGAGCTTCTGGAAATATGGCAACAAAAGGAAAACGCCCGATCGTCCCTGGAAAGCACGTCCGAAAATCAGATTTCGCCAGGATTTGAGTTAAACCAATGGCAGCAGCAGGCCTTTGACAAAATCAATGAACTGATCGGCCGGGAAGAATTCAACGCGGTTTTACTGCACGGTGTTACCGGCAGTGGTAAAACAGAAGTATATATGAAGTGCATTGAGCAGGTACTGGCCAAAGGATGTCAGGCCCTGGTACTGGTTCCGGAAATTGCCCTGACCCCGCAAACCGAAAGCCGATTTCTCAGCCGATTCAAAAATGTAGCCGTTTTACACTCTGCCATGAACAATACCGAACGCCATCATCAATGGCAACGGGTCGCCAACGGCGCTGCTGAAGTGGTTGTCGGGGCCCGTTCGGCCATATTTGCCCCGATGCCAAACCTGGGGATCATCGTGGTCGATGAAGAACACGAACCCAGCTACAAACAGGAAAGCACGCCCCGCTACCACGGTCGGGACGTGGCAATTATGCGGGCGCACCTGATGAAAATCCCTGTGATCCTCGGCAGCGCCACGCCCAGCCTGGAAACGTTGCTCAATAGCAAAACCCGCACGAATTATCACCAGGTTCGCATCGACAAACGGGTACTCGATTTACCGATGCCCAAAGTACACGTTGTGAATATGCGGGAAGAAATGACCCGGCGGAAAGGCCGTCACCTCATCAGCCAACGTCTGGAAAACACCCTGCGAAATTGTGTCAAGGCGGGCAAACAGGCCATCCTGCTACTCAACCGGCGAGGCCACAGCAGCTTTCTCTATTGCAACTCCTGTGATTTTGCCGTGACCTGCCCCAATTGTGACGTCAGCCTGACATACCACAAGCGCCGCCAGAATCTCACCAACGAAGTCAAAGGGATGCTGATGTGCCACCACTGCCTGCACCTGAGCCGGGTACCCCAGGTGTGCCCTCTCTGTCAGAAAAAACTTTCACAAGTCGGCCCGGGCACTCAGAAAGCTGAAGAAGAGCTCCAGCACAAACTCCCGGAGGTCCATTTCAAACGCGTCGACAGCGACAGTATGCGTCCGGAGAACTACCAGGAGGTTCTGGGCCAATTTGAAAGCGGCGAAATTGATGTCCTGATGGGCACGCAAATGATCGGCAAAGGGCTGGACTATCCCAATGTCGCGATGGTCGGGGTGATCAATGCCGATACCGCCCTGGGCATTCCCGATTTCCGAAGTGCCGAACGAACGTTCCAGCTGATTGCCCAGGTCGCCGGCCGATGCGGACGGGCAACCGATACCGGCATCGTCATTGTCCAAAGTTACATGCCGGAAGAACCTGCCATCGAGCTGGCCTGCCAGCATGACTACAACAGCTTTGCCCAGGGCGAGCTGATGATCCGGGAAAAATGCGCGATGCCCCCCTATCACCGCCTGGCACGAATCATCCTGCGTGACACAAACCTCGAAAAACTTCAGGAAGCGGGAAAAACCTTACGGGACCAAATCGACCAGGTCAACTCGCACTACAACCTGGCCATCCAGGTTCGCGGCCCAATGCCGGCGGGAATCGCACGGCTGGAAAATTACCACCGATACGAAATACTCCTGAAGGCCCCAACCCCTCTGCCCATCCAGCAACTCCTGGCGGTCCTGCGACAACATACCCTCACGACACTCAAGGTTCAGGCCGTCGTTGATGTTGACCCGATGAGTTTAATGTAATATTGGTGGCCGCCTCAAAATTACGACACAACCGTCTCGATCGCATCGACGGTTGACAGTGGCCACCGATCGATGTGTTTCCTGGCCGCCTTCTTCAGGGCGTCAACAAAATCCGGGTCAAATTGTGTCCCCGAACATGCAACAATCTCATCTAACGCTTCATCGCAAGAACGCGCCGAACGATGCCATCGCTCCGAAGTGATCGCCGCAAAAGCAACCGCAACCGCCAGAATGCGAGCACCAAAAGGTATTTTTTTACCGTCAAGCCCATCAGGATACCCCGACCCGTCATATTTTTCCTGATGATGCTTGATCATTTGAATCTCTTTGTCAAACATGCCCACCGGTGATAATATCCGGGCACTGGTGAGCGGATGCTGTTCAATAATCTTTTTCTCGCCATCGGTCAAAGGAGTCGTTTTGGACAAGATCTCATTGGGGAGACTTAATTTGCCCAGATCATGCAATAACGCGGCATTGGCAAGATGCGTCGTTTGTTCTTCTGGAAGATGTAACTCACTGGCGATCGCCAGGCAATACTCTTTAACATTTTCGGCATGATGGGCCATATAAGGATCTTTAATCGACATCGCCTCAGCAAAGGCCATAACCGTCCCGACGGCTTGAGAACGCATTTGCCTGGCTAATAAAATAACCTGCTTGTGTAAGGAATTGACATCAAATTCTTCCTTTTCATTTTCAGCGTCATCCGGGTCGACATCACTCCAGTTGACGACCCGATTCCTGCCTTTGCGTTTAGCGTCATAGAGGGCCAAATCCGCACGCTTGACCAGTTCATACGAATCCTCCGGATGGCTGGTATTCAGCATCGCCACCCCAAAACTAGCGGTTATATTAATTGGCTCGACTGATATTTTCCAGGTACATTCTTCAATTTTTTTACGTACCTTTTCAGCGGCCACTAACGCATTGTCAATACCCGTCTTCGGCATCAGAATAATAAATTCCTCGCCCCCATATCGGGCGGCCAAATCCATTGAATACAAATTATCCTTCAAAATTCCGGCCAACTGTTTAAGGACAATATCACCACCAAGATGGCCATAAGTATCATTAATATTTTTGAAAAAATCAATATCCAGAATAATCACCGACAGGGGAGTGCTATTGAGCTTGGCTTGCATCACTTCCCGTTCCATCACTTCAAAATAATGACGACGATTGGGCAACCCGGTTAACTCATCGGTATTGGCCTGGGCAAGTAACCGCTCCTGAAGTTCAGTCATTCTGACAACCACATTGATACGTGTTTTCAATTCAGCCGGATCAAATGGCTTGGTCACATAATCAATCGCACCAAGCTCAAGACCTTTAATTTTATCGGCGGTTTGATCCTTGGCAGAAACAAAGATTATCGGAATATCCGCTGTCCGCAAATCGGCCTTCAATCGCTTACAGACTTCAAAACCATCAATTTCCGGCATCATAATATCCAGCAAAATCAGGTCCGGCTTTTCATTAAGGGCCATTTCAATGCCTTCACAAGCATTGGATGCCAGTAATATTGCCATTCCCATCTGGCCGACATGAACCTTCAACAACGCCAGGTTCGTGGGGTTATCATCAATTGCCAGAATTTTTCTCATACAGCCCCATTCATAAAATTGATTCGCATATCATAAGCGCTTTTACGAATTTCATATCGCCCTTGAAGACGCGAAAATCAGGCATCAAAATTGATGCCAGTCTCGAAAAATTAGTTATACTAGTATCATTCATCGGTTTGGATATCCCCCACAGTTAGTTAATTCGAATGCAACGACATAAGTTTATTCAGAGCAGATCATCCGAAAAAAACTTTTCTTTTAATTCCCCCGGCAAAGGTGAGCCAACTCCTAATAGCCAAAAAATGGGCTTTAAATTGGCTTCGGAGGCTGGGGGGCATTCTAAACTAATGACGTTTTTAACCCGGCCCGACCACGGTATATAATCATCCCAGTTGACCAGGGCCGCCGCCGCCTGAACATCGGCGGCGAGTACCCCCTTTTCAACACAACTCTCTTTCTCATAAGGAATTACAGTAAGCACTTTGACCTGGCTCAATGCCTCGATCACCCTGGCATTACTTTCCTGGGCCTTATCGGCCCCATCGGCCTGATACGCGTTAAAGACAATTCCTATGATTTCCAACCCCCGACTGCGGCAAGCTTCAATCGTTAAAAGGGTTTGGTTAATGGTCCCTAATTTATTCTGTGAGACAATTAAAACTGGCAGGCCCATGTCGCACATCATATCAAGGACCATATAATCATCTTCAAGCGGAACCATCACCCCACCGACCCCCTCGACCAGGACCAGCTCATTTTCGCGCATCATGTTGGCCCAGGCCAACTGTAAGGCGGCCCAATCGATGGGTTTCTGCGTTATCTCCGCCGCGACCGAGGGCGTAAGGGGCGGCGAATACCGTATGGGATTAATCTGCTCAAGTGAGAATGGGCTATTGGCACAATGGGCCAGAAACTGTGCATCGTCACTGACCAGTCCTTCACGACACAATCGACATCCAGAGGCAATAGGCTTAAAAACTCCAACGGAGACCCCCGATTCATACAGAACCCGAGAAATAGCCCCGGTCACCATCGTCTTACCAATATTGGTGTCTGTTCCGGTGACAAACAGTCCCCGCCCCTGTACCTTTCTAAGTCGTTCTTTCTTTTTCATCCCAATACTGTATCAATTGATCCTTTAATCAACAACAAATAAAATAATGGAGATTCCAGCGTCATAAAGATTATGAAGCGTTGATTCTGGACCGTAATCGATGTTTTTACGCAACAATATTGACTTTTGATGTAACCATTAATTTATATACTTGACTAATTGAATTATTTTTCAATAATACAACAGCTCGTATGATGTTCAGGAGAGATGCTTCTGATTTCCAAGGAGAGCCGAAGGGGCAAATGGTATTCAGTGTTTAGAATAACCATAAAACTCTCAGGCAAAAGGATCCTGAACTGACGAACCTCTGGAGAGATCGCTTGATTGCCTTTTTTATGGCAGGAGCAAGCGAACACCGAAGGGATAATACTCTCAGGTAACAGGACAGAGAACATTGGCTCACACTAATAATTAATTATAATGATTATTGCCGAGTTCTTCTGTTGATTCTCAGATGAATATCGGTATTTATTTCTGCACTTTAGACTGTGAACGATTGTGGCCCCTAGTGTCAAAATTATTGTAAAACGCAGATTCCACTCTTTAATCAGCGTTTTCACATGTTAATAGTGACTTTTGGCGTCGTCATCAGTGATGCTAAACTGGAGAATTACAAGGATAAAAACCATGAGTACCCTCAAAAAAACCATCTTTTATGACCAGCATGTGGCCGGTGGAGCGAAAATCGTGGATTTTGCCGGCTGGCAGATGCCCATCCAATACGCCTCCGGAATCGTCGCTGAACACCTGACCACCCGGAAGCAGGCAGGGCTTTTTGATGTCTCTCACATGGGGCGGTTTTCTATCAACGGTCCCGGCGCGCTGGCCTTCCTGCAATATGCCCTGACGAATGACGCCTCTAAGCTGACACCGGGAATGAGCCAATACACCATTCTGGCCAACACCACCGGCGGCGCCATTGACGATGCCTACCTTTATATGACCGGCAAGGGTGAGTTCATCCTGGTGGTCAACGCCGCCAACAAAGAAAAGGATTGGGAACATCTTCAAAATGTCCTTCAGAATTTTTCGGATGTCAAAATGGCCGACATTTCCAACCTGATGGCCATGGTGTCACTCCAGGGACCAAAATCTACAGAAATATTGAGAAACATTGTCCAGTCAGGCTGCCTGCCCCACGCCGGACGCAATGCCCTAAGCCACGTGACCGTTGAAAACACGCAAATCATGGTCAGTCAGACAGGCTACACCGGCGAACCGGTCTGTTACGAACTTTTCATTCCCATCGAGATCGCCCCGAAGACATGGGACCTTTTATGTGCGAATGGGGCCACTCCCATCGGACTGGGCGCCCGGGATACCCTTCGACTGGAAGCCGCTCTCCCCCTCTATGGCCATGAATACGGCTGTGATACGACCGGCAAAGAGATTCCCATTTTTACCTGCCTGCTGGCACAGTTCGGAGTAAAATTCACCGAACAAAAGGGCGACTTCATCGGCCGAGAACCACTTTGGGCCCAACACAACGCCGCCGAAGCATTCAAACAAAAAGATTATTCGTCGATAGATATACTCCCCCAACAGATCCGCCCCTTTGCCCTGCTCGGTAAGGGGATCGCCCGGGACGGCTGCACGGTGTACAACAATGATAGTCCGGCAGGCACCGTCACCAGCGGCACCATGGCCCCCTATTGGGTCCCTTTCGAACAGGACGGCCAGGCACGATTAAGCGACGAGACCGGCAAACGCGCTATTGGCCTGGCCATGATAGACAGCCGATTAACTTCTGGCGATTCGATCGGCATAGACATCCGAGGGAAAAAAATCGACGCGATCATCGTCCCCAGCCATCTCGAACGAAACACAGAACCTTTTGCAATCCCACGCTTAACGCCATCGCCATAAGTATTTTCGAAACCTATGTTTCGCATCGAAAAGGCGAATTGAAATTCGCAAAATCACTTTTGACGTGGGAGCACGTTTAATTAAAAACAAATAAAAACAGGAGATCAGTATGATACCAGAGAACTTAAAGTATACCCAAAGCCATGAATGGGCCGCCGCGGATTCCGACGGCAAGATCGTTACGATCGGCATATCCGATTTTGCCATTGAACACCTCGGCGACATCGTCTATCTGGAATTACCTGAGGTGGGTGAGAAGGTTTCCAAAGGAAGTTCCTTCGGCATTGTTGAATCCGTCAAAGCCGCCTCCGATTTGAACAGCCCGGTCAGCGGTGAAGTGGTGGAAGTAAACACCGCACTGCCCGATGACCTGGAAACCCTTAAATCAGACGCCTACAAACAAGGCTGGATGATCAAAGTAGCGACAAATGATACCGACGACTATCAAGCCCTTATGGATAGTTCCGCCTATAACGAATACCTGAAAACCCAGGAAGACTAAATCATGCCTTTTATAGCAAACACAGACCAACAACAACAGGAAATGCTCAAGGAACTGAATATGAGCATGGACGATTTATTTGCCGAGATCCCCGAGGAATTGCGATGTAAATCGTTCAATCTCCCCGAAGGCATCAGTGAACAGGCTGTGCGGCAAACCCTTGGCGGGCTGGCGAAGAAAAACTCCACCCACCTCACCGGTTTTATCGGTGGCGGTTTCTACGACCATTATATTCCCGCGGCGGTTAACGCACTCGTCTCGCGCAGTGAGTTTTATACCGCCTATACGCCCTACCAGCCCGAAACCTCCCAGGGCACCTTGCAGGCCATCTATGAATATCAATCGATGATCTGCCGACTCACCGAAATGGAAGTGGCCAACGCATCATTATACGACGGGGGCACCGCACTCTATGAAGCGATGATGATGGCCCTGCGATCCACCCGGCGGAATAAGATCATCATTGACGATAGCGTCAACCCCATCTACCGGGTCATGATCCAATCTTATACGCGAAACCTGAAGATCGAACTGGTAGAAACCACCAATATCGATGGCCTGGCAAGTCGGGACGCGATTATTGAAAAACTGGACGATAAGACCGCCGCGGTCATCGTGCAGAATCCCAATTTCTTCGGATGTATTGAAGATTACACCGACATTGCGGATGCCGCTCATGCGCGGGGGGCGCTGCTCATCGCTTCCTGCTACCCCATCTCGCTGGGGATATTAAAAACACCGGGGGCAATGGGGGCGGATATCGTCACCGGCGAAGGCCAAAGCCTGGGGATGCCACTGTCATTTGGCGGCCCCTACCTGGGGTTCATGGCCACCCGCAGTCAACTCATGCGAAACATTCCCGGCCGTATCGTTGGCGAAACAACCGACTCGCAAGGGCGTCGGGGGTTTGTCCTGACCCTCCAAACACGCGAGCAGCATATTCGCCGGGAAAAAGCAACCAGCAACATCTGCTCCAATGAAGCCCTCTGCGCCCTGACCGCCCTGGTCTATATGTCACTCATGGGCAAAAACGGGCTCAAGGACATCGCCCAGCTATGTGCCGATAAGGCCAGCTATGCTTATAATCGACTCACGGCCATCCCTTCGGTCACCCCTCACTTTCAGAGTAAATGGTTCTTCAACGAATTCGTCCTGGACCTGCCCGGCAATGCCGCCGACGTTATCGGCAAACTGGTAGAAAAGGGTTTCGCCGCCGGCTTCCCCCTGAGCCGATACTACCAGGGCATGGACAACTCCATGCTGATCGGCGTAACAGAAAAACGAACCAAACAGGAAATCGGCATGCTGGCTGAGGCCCTGGAAGCGGTATTATAGCAAGAGCTCATCACGTTCTTTCTATTTCGTGGCCATCGTTGTGAAATAATATTATATTGAAAACGAACAAAAGATATGCATCTGAATAATAACAAATATAGTTTTAAATATAGCCTATCTCACATAACATTCGTATTGATGCTCCTGGTCGCGTTCTCCGGTTGCGACACAAAAAAACTTGTGCCACCACCGACGACCCCTGGCACCCATACGATTAAATACCCCGACAGTCATGGTAACGATGCGACGATGACCTATACCATCAAGCCGGACGATGCACCGCCGGGCAAGACGCTGAAAGTGACTGTTTTACCTCCATGGGTGTATAAGAACTCTACGAAAACCACCAATAAGTATGATAAAAAAAAGAAAAAATAACAGGTAGTAACACAAACAAATAATAACTCTTATATTCTTCGTGCTCTTGGTGCCCGTCATGGTGATTCTTCTTCTACCATAAAAAGAGCAAAAAAGGAATTCCAAATGAAACTGATTTTCGAAAAAAGCATACCCAACCGGCACGGTGTTCGGCCATCCAAAAGCGACGTCCCGACCTCGGTGAACGTCCCTGACGCCCTGTTGCGCGATCAACCGGCCGAACTGCCCGAATTAAGTGAACTGGACGTGGTCCGGCATTTTACCGAGCTCTCCCGTCGCAATTTCGGCGTCGACACGAATTTCTACCCCTTGGGATCATGCACCATGAAATACAATCCCAAGGTCTGTGAATCCGTTGCCGCGTACCCCGGATTCGCCGACCTCCACCCCCTTCTGCCCCAATTGCGAATGGGCGGGATGCTCACCCAGGGTGCCCTGGCGGTCTTATACGAAACAGACCTGCTCTTACGTGAAATTACCGGCATGGCCAGCTTTACCACCCAGCCGATGGCCGGCGCACATGGCGAGCTCACCGGCATTATGATCATCGCGGCCTATCATAAAGATAAAGGGAACAAAAAAACAACCATCCTGATCCCTGACAGCGCCCACGGAACCAACCCCGCCAGCGCCGCGATCGCCGGCTACGACGTCAAGGTCGTCCCCAGTGACCGCTCAGGCGTTATGGACATTGAGGCCCTCAAAGGCATGATCAACGAGCAGGTTGCCGGGATCATGCTGACATGTCCCAATACACTCGGCCTGTTCAATCCGCATATTAAGGAAATCTGCAACCTCATCCACAGCGTCGATGGCCTGTGCTATTATGACGGCGCCAATCTCAACGCCATCACCGGCATCGTTCGTCCCGGTGATATCGGCTTTGACATTGTCCACCTCAATCTACACAAAACATTCGCCACCCCTCACGGCGGCGGCGGTCCCGGCGCCGGACCGGTAGGCGTCGCAGAAGCACTGGTCAAGTATCTCCCCGTCTCGATCGTCATCAAACGCCAGGATGGCACTTACGCCCTGGAATACGATCAGGAAAAATCCATCGGCTATATCGCCCCGTTTTATGGTAATTTCGGCATCATCCTGCGGGCCTATGTCTATATTCTCATGCTCGGCAGAGAAGGCCTCATCCGGGTGTCCCAAAATGCCGTCCTTAACGCCAATTATATTAAGGAAAAGCTCAAAGACCACTACGACCAGCCGCATAAACAGGTCTGCAAACATGAATGCGTCATCAGTGCCACCCGCCAGGGCCAAAACGGCATCAAAGCACTCGACATCGCAAAAGCCCTCATCGATCGGGGCTTCCATCCCCCGACCATGTACTTCCCCACGATCGTCAAGGAAGCCCTCATGATCGAACCGACCGAGACGGAAAGCAAAGAAACCATGGACGCCTTCATTGAGGCGATGATAGAAATCGCCAACCTGGCCAAGACGGATCCGGAGGCCATCAAAGACGCACCCAAAAACACCGTGGTCTCAAGACTCAACGAAACGCAGGCGGCCAGGGACCCCAATATTTGCAGTATGTGTAACTAAGAATACTTTCGTACTTTTTAGCTTGTGATAGATTCGATGCGACATCTCGCAGGGCTGTCAGAGTGCATTGCCTCTTATTTCTGACGCCTTTCGAATTCGTGTCCAAAAAAGTGCGACAGTCAACAAGCTAAGAGGGCCGCGTCATCCGTACGATCGAGGCCCGTTTAGAACATTTTAAAGGCTGATCCACCTTTGGCGGATCAGCCTTTTGACATGGCGTCATCTTTGAATCCGCCCACGGCGGAATGATTGATTTTGCCCGAACAACGGGTCATATTATATTCTATTTTATCTTGACCTCTAGTATCTCCTGCCCATATTTCGGCAAAGAAACTTCTAACTCGCCATTTATCAATCCAGAACCGATGAACGTTCCTAATTCTTTTTCAGAAAACATCGCCATCACCCTGTAACGCTTTTCAGCAAGAACCCAGGGGATATTAACCGCACGCTGTTCTTCGCCGCCGTTTCCCCGTATGACGACAACGGCACCTTCGCCATTCTCATTGAGTTTGCCCCACCAGTGCCAGTCGGTATCGGTCGGGGCCGGCACACCGCTGTATTGGAAGTTGCGATAGATGCCATACTCCCTTTCAAGTCTTTTAACCAGATCAAACCTATCGCGGTATCTTTTAATGTTCTCTTCGGTTAAAGACGCCAGGTCACCGGCATAGACCGTTGGAGCCCCCATCAACCAGCTGCAAACCTGCCGGTCCTGAATCTCAGGCGTTAAACTCCCCTTGACGTTCACTGTTGACGCTCCATAATATTCGATACACTCCAGCGGCAATCCCCTGTGCAGATAAAATCTATTCCTGGCATTATAGCAACCCTTCAGCAGCTTTTGGGACTGCTGCTTCGGATCGGCCTTCTCCCACCAGTCGGTCGCACCGGCTCGTTGTTTCCAATGCCCGACCCCACTGTAATCATTTGGGGGGATATGGTATGCAACGGCATGTTTCAGCACGGCCAGATCGCAAGGCACGCCCGGCGTTCCCCAATAGATCTCATGCGTGACCTGGTTCGCTACTTGAGGCGTCTGGGCCCGCAGGATATCCTGCGATTCAAACAACCCTCGCAAGCCTCTCAGCAGGGACTCCTTCTTACTTCGGCTGTCATGCCCTTTGGCAAAATCACCAAATTTGATATTCGTAAAATCCTGCTTGAAATATGTCGCGCCGTAATAGTCGTGCAGGTAGATCAGCTGATTGCCGTAGTACGTGCTCCACGGACTGGAGAAACTCATCGCCACTCCTTTGTGGCGGCGAATCTCCGGCACGCTGGGCGCATCAGGCAGAGCCTTAATATCATCCGAATCCGCCTGTCTGAAACAGGACACCCACAACCCCACTCCAATCCCCCTGGAGCGAACATACTCACAGGTGGATAAAAAGTCCGGGAACTTAACGGTATCGGGGATGACGCCAAGCCTGCCACGCTGCCAGCCGTCATCGATCTGCAAAAGTTCAAAACCTGCCCTTGCCGCGATGTCGGCTTGCTCACGGATAATTTCATCGGTAACATTTTGGGCAAAGTTCGTCCATGTGCACCACAGAGGCGCAGGGATCGCCACCTCAGTCGAAGCAACACCAACATGTTCTTTAAGAAACTTCTTGAATGACTTTTCGACAGCACGGTCCAGAGGCGTAGAACTGCCGGACACCGTTTTAACCACATCACCGCCGTATCCATAAATAAACACAGGTTCAGACTTGAAACTTTCAGCGGGCCCCAGTATCCACTCGAAATATTCCTTGCTGTATCCCATCGCACCGTTGTCTTTGATGTCTCGAAGTGCTGAAGGCACCTCCGAGGCAAAGATCACGCCCCGGGTCTGCCCTGGATTACTGAACCCGACAATGCTTGAAACAGCACCGCGTTCGGAAGGGGTCAGAAAAGTTGGGTTTAGATACGCTTCTTTAAGCTGGATATCATCGATGACCAGATGGCTTAGCTTCAGCCAGTTCGGGCTGTTATTATGGACCTCAACCCATTTGCGTATGACGGGGTATCCATCATACGTCTGGTAAAATATATTTATGGCGACGCCGCGGAGAACCGGATCATTAAGCGACCGGGCCCGAATGATAACCTGGCTTACGCCCGGTTGGGGGTGGGCGTACTGGCAATTAACAAGGTTGAAAACCGTCCCCCAGGTTTTACCGGTAAAGGCTCTCGAATCCTGCCACGTCACGACCCCGGAAGAAACCGAACCGCCTTCTTTTTTCACACTCAACGCGTCGGTAGCATCAGCCGTGGTGGTTTTCTGGGTGACGCTCCCGGCGGTTTTGGGGTCCAGTCCCACAGGACAACGGTTTGGTGCCGCTTTTTCGATGCAAAAAGACAGCTCATTTGCCGCTTCGGCCAACAGCTTTTCTCCTGCAACCGCCAGGTTTGTCGTATAAACATCCCCCCCCCTGATACGAATGGTCCGGG
>JAIPFO010000037.1 GCA_021736565.1 Phycisphaerae bacterium
CAAACGTTTATTATGGCAGCGACTGGTCCCAACGTCATTATCATCCTTGCTGACGATCTGGGTTGTGGCGATATGAGCCTTTACGATGGCTGGATCAAGACGCCTCGCATCGACCGTATGGCCGCCGAGGGTGTCAGGTTTACAGATTTTCACTCTAACAGTTCGGTGTGCAGTCCCACACGCGCGGCATTGCTTACAGGCCGGTATCAGCAGCGTGTTGGGATCGTCGATGTTATTGCAAGGCATCTTGATACGCCCGGACTTGAGCCTACTGAAATAACGATTCCCCGACTCATGAAGCAGAGCGGGTACAAGACCGCACTGTTCGGTAAATGGCATCTGGGCGGGGAAACGCGACATAATCCGATCCACCATGGGTTCGACCAGTTTGTCGGACTTCTCCCTGGAGCAGGCGATTTTCATAGCCATCGCCGTTGGATGGATGGTACTAAAGTCAAGGAGCAAGAGGGTTATTCTACCGACATCATAACAGACCGATCTGTCGATTTTATCAAACGCAATAAGGATAACCCGTTCTTTCTATACGTTTCTCACCAAGCTGTTCACAATCCTTACCAGACACCGGACGACACTGTAGAAAACCGGCCGAAAAATCTCACCAAAAAAGAAAAGCGGGATCGCAAAAGGCTGCGTCCCAAGTACAAGGTCATGCTTGAAGAATTGGACAAGGGTGTGGGTAAGATTCTCGATACGCTCAGAAAGCTCGATCTGGATGAGAATACCTTCGTATTTTTCTTTTCGGACAACGGCGCAGTATATATGAATCCGAATGAACGCCCTTACCGGGGCGGCAAGTTCAGCAACTACGAGGGTGGTCATCGCGTTCCTGCAGTCGCCAGATGGCCCGGCCGTATCAAGGCTGGATGGACAAGCGATGAGCTAATTGTGGGTATGGATCTTTTGCCGACAGTTATGGATATCGTGGGCGTCGACATTTCCAGGGAACGGAAGTTTGACGGGATAAGCATAAAGAAACACCTGCTAAATCAAGCCGATATGCCTGATCGAAAGGTATTCTTCGGATATGAACCTAAACTGGGAACGGCTATGCGGGATGGGAACTGGAAAATGCAGACCAAGGGCGATGTCGTCGAGTTGTACGATTTGAGTAAGGATATTAAAGAAACAACAAACGTCGCAGATAAGTATCCTAAGCGCACAAAAGAAATGAAGGCAGCCATCGAAACCTGGAAGCACGAGGTTACAGCACACCCGGGCGTGACTGACGATACCCGCGAAACAAAAGCCGAGATTCAAAAAAGTCCTCAAGGCATGTCCTTCCCCAAGTCGACTACATTAAATTTGCACGGTCCTACGTTACAACACGGCCTGTTCCTGCTAGAACAATGGCACGATAAACCGCTGCATATCAAGGAGCTTTACACCCGTGCCTTTACACTTTTTGAGGCCGACATAGAGGCTAGCTACGCCCAGGTCATGGCCGACGAGCAGATCCAAAAGATCTGCACGGAACATAGCATTGCCCATGTCGGCGGGCCTATGCTCGGCGATGTGACTGAAAACAGTGTTAAGCTTTGGATGCGTACAGTAAAGCCAGCCAGGATTGAGGTTCGCGTGATGATTGACGGCAAAGAAAAAGCCTACGGTCCTGTAGAGACCTCTGCTCAAAGCGACCTTTCCGGTGTGATTAAAGTTACTGGGCTTGCCCCGTCCAGTTCGTATGCCTACCGTGTTCTGGTAGACGGAACACCTATCCAAATTCTCGGTGACGCACAGATCAACACGGCACCGGATGATAACAAAAAGGTCCGCATCTGTTTCGGTACCTGCCCCCATCGCTGGGGTTTAGGCAACCAGAAAATGATGGACATGATACGATCCCGTGAACCTACAGCCATGCTGATGTATGGTGACATCGCGGTGCAGGGACGGAACAACCACCTGGGCCTGCATCGGGCGGATTACCTATTACGGGATCTGCGACCATCCTGGCAAACACTGACATCCTCGGTTCCGATCTATGCCAGTTGGGATGATCACGATTACTTCTCCAATGACCGGGCCGGTATTCCCAAAGGCTACACAGAAAAGGATCGCCAAGGCGTTCGCCGGGTCTATACTCAGTCATGGAATAATCCCTCCTATGGCTTTAATAACGAACGTGGGGGCATCTTCTATCGCACGCGTTTGGGGCCCTGCGATGTCATCGTTGTGGACAATCGTTATTTCCGTAGCGGTCAAAAGGGCTCGTTTTTGGGAGATGGTCAGATGGCCTGGCTTAAGGAACAGCTCAAGGCTTGCCAGGGCCCCTTTATCATTTTGGCTTGCTCAACCATGTGGAGTGACTACGTTTCTAATGGTAAGGATTCATGGGGACGGTGGGATCCCGAAGGACGCGAGCAGATATTTAAATTCATTGAAGCACACAAGATTCCCGGTGTCCTGTTGATCTCTGGTGACCGTCACGGCGGACGCGGATTCCGTATCCCGCGTCCAGAGGGATTTTGTTTATACGAGTTTGAATCGGCCACCTTGGGCGGCCGTAAAGGTCCTCCTGTCAGTTTGCCTGAATGGAAGGATGTGCAATTATACGGTATCTCTAATACCTATGCCTTTAGTGAATTCACCGTCGATGCCAACCTTGACGACCCGGAAGTCACCTTTCGCCTGATCCGTGTAGATGACGGCAAGTTCCTGTATGAAAAGACTCTTAAACGCAGTGAGTTGACACCGCCGCCCTCTAAGCCAATTCATACATCCTCGCAAGACAGCCTGCATGGTTTATTTCAATAAGAAGCTAGAGAGCAAAATTGCCCGGATCGAGACGATTCTTGATGAGTTGCAGAAGGCCGAGTGGCTTTGGCGAAACTTAATGAAATACTCCGCATTGGTTGGGAAAATCGAGGCCACGCTTAAGGCCATGAAAGAAGCGAAAACAGAAGCCGCGGGAATTCAGTAGAGAATCTCAAGAGTTCTGTGAAGGAATAAGATCACTAACGAGAACCTTTCGTTTTGCGAATTGAATTAGATTGGAGTTTTACGATGCACCGATTTCTCAACACGATACTATATGCGGTTTTGGCAATCCTTTTGGCGACTGTTGCGTGCCCGGCGGCCAGTGACCGACCGAATGTGGTGGTCTTCCTGGCCGACGACATGGGTTATGGCGATCCGCAATGCCTTAACCCAAAATCGAAGATCCGGACGCCAAACATCGATCGTCTTTCCCAACAAGGCATGGTGTTCACCGATGCGCACAGTTCCTCCTCGATCTGCACGCCGTCTCGTTACGGCCTCCTGACCGGTCGTTACTGCTGGCGGAGCAAGCTGCCAACCGGCATCACCTGGTATTGGGATCCTCCCTTGATCGACCGGGGCCGCTTGACGATGGGCAAGATGTTCCAAAAAAACGGCTACGCCACAGCCTGCGTGGGCAAGTGGCACCTCGGCTGGGACTGGCCGTTGACCGGCGGCGGATACATTAGCGATCAGTTCGACGGCGTCCTCCTCGGCGCCAAGCAGCGCGCAGTGTTCGGCAAAAAAATTGACTTCACGCGTCCAATCAAAGGCGGACCAACTACGCGCGGCTTCGACTACTACTTCGGGACGGTCGTGCCGAATTTTCCTCCCTACTGTTTCATTGAAAACGATCGCACTGTCGGCATTCCCACCCTGGAGAAACCAAAAGACATGTTTGGGCGGAGCTGGGGACCGATGATCGAGGGTTGGAAGCTCGAGAAGATCCTCCCGACCCTGACCGAAAAGGCAGTGGAATACATCGACCGCCATGCGGCCGGCAAAAGCGACCAGCCGTTCTTCCTCTACTTTGCCTCGACCGCACCCCACACGCCCATTCGCCCGGACAAGCCTTTCCAGGGGAAAAGCGGGGCTGGCCCTTACGGCGACCTCGTCCACCAGGTCGACTGGACTGTCGGCCAGGTTCTCCAAGCGCTCGAACGCAACGGTCTGGCCGGGAACACGATCGTAGTGTTCACCAGCGACAACGGTTCGCCCCAGCGCGCCGGCGACCCGCACCTGCACGGCAATGAGTCCTTCAAACCGGGCGCCGTGGTCGACAAGTACGGTCATAACCCCAGCTATATCTATCGAGGCATGAAGTGGAACATCTGGGACGGCGGACACCGTGTACCGTTTATCGTGCGCTGGCCGGACAAGGTCAAGGCAGGCTCGACCTGTCAGCAGACTGTCTGCCTGACCGACTGGATGCGGACCTTCGCCACGATGCTGGGCAATAAGCTGCCTGCTGACGCCGGTGAGGACAGCTACGACATTATGCCCTTGCTGGCTGGCAAAACCGACAAACTTATCCGAGAGGCGACGGTGCATCATTCATCCATGGCCGGAGGAAAGATGGGCATCGGCAACGGCTTCGCAGTGCGTCAGGGCAAGTGGAAGATGATCTACGGCGTTGGCCCGCATGGCCGGATCAAGTCCCGTGTCAAGGATTTGCCGGCGGATGCACCTCCCGGCGAACTCTACGACATGCAGATTGACCCACAAGAGAAGAACAACATTTGGAATGAACGACAGGACGTGGTCAAGAGGCTGGTCAATCTGTTGGAGAAGTACCAAAAGCAAGGCCGAAGCATACCGGTCGGAAAGTGAGCCCTTTTACTCTGGTCAATATTTAAGATTTATGTTTTTTACGGAGCAAACTGATGATGTCAAACAGATACATGAATAAGATATGTCTATGGGGTGTTGTGTGGATCGTCATTGCGGCGGTCGGTTCGGTGTGCGGCGATGAAATCAAGCTGTGGTCTGATGGCCCGCCCGGCGCTCTGGGTACGGAGAGAAACGACACGCCAACCCTGCAGATATTTCCTCAGCCCTGGGAAATGAATGGCCCCGTACCGGCGGTGCTGTTGATTCCCGGCGGCGGTTACAAACACATCTCCGGGTATGGTACGTTTCGAGACTTTTTTCGGACACGTCCGGTGCGGTTTTTCAGCATGAGGTATCGTCTGCCTGTTCACGGATATAGGCATCCTGCCCCATTGCAGGACGCCAGGCGAGCTGTGGCCATGATCCGCGCACATGCCCAACAATGGAACGTCGATCCCAAGCGAGTGCTTGTGGTGGCGTTTTCATCAGGTGGGCACGTGGCGACAACACTGGCCACACATGACAAGCCTGCCGACCCCGATGCAGAGGACCGGATTGAGCGTTTCAGTTCGAAACCCAACTACATGGCGTTATTCTGTCCGGTGGTCAGCATGAAGGACCACGCGCATCGCCCATCCGTTGCTCGCCTTCTGGGTCCGAATCCAGATACAACTCTCATTGACGACCTGTCCAACGAACTACAGGTCACTGCCAAGACTCCGCCGACGTTTCTGGCCCATGCCAAAGACGATGGGCTCGTGCCACCTGAAAACAGCATGTCGTACCATGAGGCGCTCAAGCGTTCGGGTGTGGCAACCACACTTAAGTTGTATAAGCAGGGCGGTCATGGCGTGACAAAAAAGCCCAATCCGTGGAAAGCCGACCTGGGCGACTGGATGAGCGAGATTGGCATTCTGCCCGAAGGTGTGGTCCGCCCTTTGCCAGCGGCTGCAAAGTTGTACGAACCCACAACACACTACACGGTCAAGGCACTCGCCGGGTGGCAGGTCTATGTGCACAAGGCACTCTTGCCCGGCGGCGAGCATGCCAAAACCGGTGCAGCTGCAATGGAAAACCTCACCGATACCATGGAGCGTGTCAAAACCTGGATTCCCGCGGAACCACTGAAAAAATTACTGGACGTCAAGATATGGCTCGAACTGGATTCTACGAACGGTCCCTATGGTCGAACATCGGCGTATCAGTACCATCCGGGACTCGACTGGCTGGTGGATATGGACTTCAATCCTGACAAGCACAAGTGTGTAGAATTCGGGCGTGGCGAATACCTTGCCAAGAGAGGCAAGGATTCAACGGCCACTGTGCTTCTGCACGAACTGGCCCATGCCTATCACGACCAGGTACTCGGTTTCAATCATCCTAAGGTCAAGGCTGCGTACAGGCGTGCGGTCGAGGGTACGACCTATCCTGAAAAGGACTGGGTCAAGAGCAACCACAAGGAATTTTTCGCCGGCGTCACAACGCGGTATTTCGGCAAGAAACAAGAGCGCGATGCTGTGGGCCAGCGTGATCCGATCCTTGAAAAGCTTCTGTTGGAAATCTGGGGCAAACCCAAGGCTCATCTGGACACACCCTGGAAAGGACAACCGTGAGCAAGTGGTTGAATGTTAAGAATATCAATGAAACAGCAATAAAAACTTAATGGGATTCATGTAAGAATAGAAACCTGGTTTACTAAATCATTTATTGGATTTGTTTTACCCTTGGAAAGGGCTATTTTATGAAGTTATGTAAATGTATTTTAATCGGAGCGTTGCTTTGTTGCAGCATGGCATTGGGACGTGATGAGGTGACGAACGGCCGCCGTGTATTCGATCTGGATGTTGATGGTGTTTCTGAAAGAGATGTCAGGGATCGGCCCAACTTTCTCTTTATTCTGGGCGATGACGTTACATATAATGATCTCGGGTGTTTTGGCGGCAAAAATGCCAAAACGCCGAACATCGACCGATTGGCGAGCGAGGGAATTCGATTTAACCGGGCGTACTGTGCTATGTCAATGTGCGCTCCGTTTCGCGCCGAACTCTACACCGGTCTCTACCCGGTTCGCAACGGCGTAGCGTGGAACCATTCGAGTGCCAAGCCATCAACAAAGAGCATATGTCATTACCTGCGGGATTTGAATTATCGAGTTGGTCTGGTCGGCAAAAAACACGCCAGCCCATCTAGTGTGTTTAACTTTGAAAACATTAAAGCACCGCTGGCCGGACCCGATGCAGCCAGGTTTATCACCCGCGATACGAAGGAGCCATTTTGCTTGTTTGCCTGTTCGCACAATGCCCACCCAGCGTGGCGAAGCGGTGATGTTTCAAAAATTGATGTCGAGGGAATGTCTTTGCCGCCGGTCATTCACGATAATCCGATCACGCGAAAGACTTTCGGCGCTTACCTTGCCGAAGTCGAGGAACTTGACAAGGAAGTCGGAGCGATTCTGGCAATGCTCAAAGAAACCGGCCAGGCCGATAATACCATCGTCATATTTTCTTCCGAACAGGGGTGGGATTTTGCTTTTGGCAAATGGACCAACTGGGATATCGGTGTTCGCAGTGCGATGATAGCTTGCTGGCCGTCCAGGATTAAGCCTGGACGAGAAACCGACGCACTGATACAGATCGCGGATATAGTACCCACTTTTATCTCCGCTGCCGGAGGCGACCCTGCCGATTACGATCTGGATGGCGTAAGTTTCCTGGATGTGTTGGAAGGTAAGTCTGACAAGCATCGTCAATATGTCTATGGTCTGCACAATAATGTCCCAGAGGGTAATCCTTATCCCATTCGTTCTATTCGTGACGACGAGTTCCATTATATTGTTAATCTCAACTATAAACAGCCATATCACGAAAAGCACTTGATGTCCGAAAAAATTGCCAAAAGATACGATTTGCAATGGTGGCAGGCACTCAAAGACGCCGCCGAAAAAGGTGATGAATCGGCGAAGAAACTATTTGAAAAGTATCAAAATCGCCCAGCCGAGGAACTCTACCGCGTCGATGAAGATCCATGGGAGATGAACAACCTTGCCGACAAACCGCAATACGCCAAAGTCAAAAAACGTCTGCTAGCCGAACTGCATTCATGGATGGCCAAACAGAACGATCCAGGCGGGGCCATGGACGACCCTAAAGCATACGGCGACAATCAAATACGGCGAGCTAAACAGAAACAGTGAAATTTAATGTTAAAGAATATCTATGAAACACCAATAAGGGCTTAATGGGATTCATGTTATAAAGGAAACTTGGTTTACTATATCATTTTCTAGAAATGCTTTACTATCGGAAAGGACTATTTTTGAAGTCATATAAATGTATTTTAATCGGAGCATTGCTTTGTTGTAGCGTAGGATAAATAAAGGTTCCAGGAACCGTTTTGGTGTCATCAGAAGGCCAAGTGGTTTTTGCGTAACATAGCGATACTCCGCATTGTTCGAAAAAATCAAGGCCATGCGCAAGGCCATGGAAGAGGCCAAAGCAGAGACTATGGGAAATATTGAACAGTAATGTTTTTTACGAACCCGAAATACGAACACTAGAAAGGGATATCAAATATGATTAAAAGTAAAAGAATCAAAACCGTATTGGCTATGGCCGTATTAGTGCTAACAGGATTTGCTAGCAGTTTGACCGCTTGTGGTTCGGCCCAGGCTGGCGGAATCCCCGATGGTTACCGATTGGTTTACTCGCAAGATTTCGAAACCCCTCAATCGCTGAATGACTTTGTGTTCGCTAACCCGGATAACTGGTCGGTTACTCAAAATAATGGCAACGGTGCATTGGAGTTTGCCGGCGACAGCAAGTACAAGCCAACCGTGCGTTCACCGTTGAACATTGCTTTGTTGACGCATAGACGCATGGGCGATTTCGTGCTGGAATGCGACATGCTGCAGACCAGAACAAGCTGTGGCTACCGTGACATGTGCCTGTTTTTCAATTTTCAGGCACCGGACAAATATTACTATTGTCAAATGGCGACCCAAACAGATGATCGCGAGAACAATATTTTTATCGTAAACACCAACCCGGGCATGAAGATAGCAAACAAGACCTCTCAAGGTGTAGAATGGGGTCAGGGCAAGTGGCACAAGGTGCGACTGGCACGCGATTGCAAAGCCGGGAAAATCGAGATTTTTTACGATAACATGAACACGCCGATTATGACCGCCAACGACACGACCTTCAAAGAAGGTTGGATAGGATTCGGTTCATTTGATGATACTGGCCGGATCGATAACATCAAGATATACGCCCCCGGTGAGTTGAAGGCCTGGCGACCGCGTTGTTTTCCATCCAAGCCTGTTGCGAAAGCAGATCCTCAGCCGAAGATTGACGGCAAAGACTTTAAGCCGCTGTTCGATGGCGAATCACTCAAAGGGTGGAAGCCGCTAAACGGCACGGCTAAGTTTACGGTGGAAGATTCTTGCATCGTCGGTTCATCACATGCCCTACAGAAAATCAACACTTACCTGAGCACGAAAAAACCATATAGCGATTTCATTTTCGCTTTTGATGTGAAGTATGAAAAATTCGGCAACAGCGGGATTCAAATCCGCTCCCGCCAGCGCGAAGGCGACCGGCTTGTGACCGGTTACCAGATCGAAATTGACGATTCAGAACGCAAGTGGACCGGCGGGCTGTTCGAGGAACGCGGCCGGGGTTGGATGACTCCGCTGGTCGGTGACGGACAAGCCAAGCAGCGTGATGCATTCAAACTGGATGCATGGAACACGATCGTGATCAAAGCGCAGGGCAAGCACATTCAAACATGGGTCAATGGTATGCCTATCGCTGACTACTACGATAACGACAGACAACTGGCGGCAAGTGAAGGGTTTATTGGGTTGCAGGTGCATTGGCCGGTCAAAGGCAGGATGGGTGAACTCCGCTGGCGAAATCTGCGGATCAAAGAATTGAAGGACTGAACTGTAACGAGTGGTTGTCAACGTTCGTGAGCACAGGTGCATTGCAGTGAAGGCTGGGACGGATTCTACCGTGACCTATGGGAAATATTGAAGAGTAATGTTTTTTAAGAACTGGGAATACGAACACTATAAATGGAATACGAAACATGAGTAAAAGTAACAGAATCAAAACCGTATTGGCTATAGCTGTTTTAGTGATAACAGGATTCGCCTTCAATGTCGCGGCCGACGGCAAGCTTTCACAATCAAGATCTATAATTAAATCGGAAGTTTCATTTGGGGCCTACTACACTAAAATAAATTCCGGTCAGCCTTTCGAGAAATACTCCAGAACGGATGCTTACGCCGATATTGTCGTGCAGGTATCGGGCGCGGGCGGCAAGTTAGTTTTCTGGCGCGGAACCAGCTACCTGCCTTACTGGCAAAGCGATCGCGTCACTTACGTCCCGCAGGTCATTGCTCGCAAAGGCGATGGCGCGGGCATCATGCCGGATCGGGTCAATACGTTCTCACACGCTCGGATCATTGAAAACACACCATCGAAAGTGCTGATCCATTGGCGTTACTTACCGGAGTTTGCAGGGGCCAACTCCAAAACAGGTATGGATGCCCGGAAGTTTGTGGATGAATATTTTTCGATTACACCCGACGGCAAAGTGATCCGCACGATCAAACAAGGCACAATAAAGATCGATGACTGGAACGACCCCCTGCAGCATACCGTGCAAACGTTCACCTTGAGCGCCGGCGGCATCAATAATATTCAAACGACCACGCCGTCCGCATCGTCATCACCCAAACCGGTGAAAGGCAATCCACTGAAAGGCCCAGTGGTTGGCTCGCCGGTGGCCTGGTGGAAGTTTGATCAAGCCCGCGGCGACACCGCACTGGAAAGCGTCAACCAACAAAACTGCAAGATAGCCGGTCACAAAAGTCTCTGGAAACAAGGCGTATCGGGCACCGCTTTACAGTTTGATGGTTATTTCAGTTTGGTCGATCTGCCTGCCGCCAAAGCGCCGGCCATCCGCACAGCTTTGACCTTGGAAGCCTGGACGGCCATGGGTGCCTATCCCTGGAGTTGGGCTCCACTGGTGCAACAAGGCGACGACGATGGATACTTTCTGGGCATCGACGGTCATGGCTACCCCAGCTTCAAAGTCAAGATCGCTGATACATGGGCAGAAGTCGGCATCACCGGCCAGCCGCCGTATGCCAACAATCTGAAGTTGTATCGGTGGTATCACCTGGCGGGCACCTACAACAAATCCGATGGACAAATGTGCCTGTATATCAATGGGAAACTGGCCGCTTCAAAATCCGTTGGCAAATCGGACATTCGAACCACTGACGACAACATTCAAATCGGTAAAGGCACCGATCGCATTCCCGCTGACAACTACAAGAAAAATACGACCTCCTATACTTTGGATGGATTAATTGACGAGGTGAAGATTTATGACGTTGCGCTCAGTGCCAGGCAAGTGGCCAAGTCGTATGACAACTTCAATCCCGACACTACCATCGTTAACAAGCCGGATATGCAACCACGCGCCTTCCCTGCCGATCACACCAGCGGTCGATTTGACGCCGCTTACCTGAAACTGAATTACCATGAGGCGTGGGACAATGTATTTCGTGTGAGCGATCACCCGGACATCGTCGTCGGGTTTGACGAATTGCCGACGCGATTCGTGTTCTGGCGCGGCATGACGTATATACCGCATATTGTCAATGAACTGAATCAGTGGTACACCAACGAGTTTAATGAAACCTGGGCCAGCGGCGGACAGGAGCCTATGGCCGATCAACAAAGTTATTACAATCACGTTCGGGTTATCGAAAAAAGTCCTGCCCGAATCGTTATTCACTGGCGTTATCCGTTGATCAACACCCATCAAGTCATCGCACGATTTAATCCGGACACGGGTTGGGGCGAATGGAGCGATTGGTATTGGTACATCTACCCTGATGGCATCGCCGCCAAGCGCATGAGGTGTTGGCACGAGTTTAAAGGCAACCACGAGTGGCACACCGGATGGCCAACGATGCCTCCAAACCAGCGTCCCGAAGACGTCGTCGAGATCGATCCGTTTTTAACGCTGATAGACCTGGACGGAAATGTGTTCAACCATAATTGGGATCGTACTGCTCGGGTAAATTTCTCCGGCAGAAAGAATATACACGTAGTCAACCTGAAAGGGCGTTACGACCCGGTGGACATATCCGATAATAACGGTGGTAATGCTCACTATGGAGATAAAGGCGTTCAGAAATGGTTTTCGGATTTCCCGGCCTGGAACCACTGGCCGATATCACTGTCAGATAGTGTTGGCCGCCCGGCGAGTTTTCCGGATCGGGCTATACATACTTCATTAGTCAGGGCCAATCCGCAAACCTATGCCAAAAATACTGGAGATGCGCCATGGGAAGAAAAATTGATGCTCGAAGGCATGACCGACTTAAAAACCAACGCGTTGGTGACCTTGGCGAGATCGTGGCTTAAATCGCCTCGGTTAAGTAATGTCTCCGGCGCGACCAGCCGAGGATATGATCGATCCGAACGGGCATATAAACTAACAGCGACAGATGCGAAGATTTCATTTCAGATCAATGCCTCAGATGCTAATCCGATTTACAACCCGGCATTTGTCATAAAAAACTGGCACAGCAGAGCAGCCAACGCAACCTTGAAGATCGATCAGGTAAGTTGCAAAACCGGCCCGGGTTTCCGACAGGGCGTCATCATCGACACAGATGGAACATATACCCTGGTTATCTGGCTCGATTACCAGACAACAGCAACCAGTACTTTTGAAATAAATGGTTCAACTTTAAAATAGTTATGCTCATATAGAGCTAATGAAAGGACAGGAATGTCATGAAGGAAAATAATAAAGATGAGAAGAAGTTTCGTATTACTCGCAGGGGGTTTATGGCTGGGTCGACTGCTGCTGTTTCCGGTTTTACGATCATCAAGCCTTCTTTGGCTAAGGGTTTTGCGGATATCAGATGATGCAGGACATTAATTGATGCGTCCAGCAGTTTTATCTGTCGTATCCCACTTCTTTACTGCAGAAAAATTATCAAAGAAATTGAGCTTACTGAAGATGCGAAAAAAGGCGACATTTTAAGTGATCAGATTGTTAAATTCGGCAAAGGTCAAACTGAGAATATCCTCAAAAATTCATTAATACTCATTGAACTTAAATGTACTGAGCGAACGCTAATGTTGGTACGGCTGGTATGTGAAAATAACTGCAAAGAAACAACGATGCTGATTGCAAAAAACCGCCCGGATTTAGATGCCGATACGAGTGCACTGATCTATCATTTATCTTTCTTTGCAGCGTTGCTAAGTGAGCTAGATTTTTAGTAGCAATTTAATATGGCTTTATAATGCCGTCACGTGTAGCACAGAAGCGAGGGAGCGCAAGTTGAAAATCCCTATTCAACGGGGCTCAGCGGATAAAACCCCAAAAAAACAGTATTGACTTCGAAATTAAGCAGTGTAGGATAGGTAGAAACTCTTTTCCTTTACTAATCTATAAACTGAAAAGAAAACAGGGAGTTTCTTCTAATGCAGCAAACTCGTATAGAAAATCTGAATTACAAACCAGTAAAAACAGGTAAATACGTTCTATACTGGATGCAAGCTGCCCAAAGAGCCGAATATAATCACGCACTGGAACACTCAATTGACCTGGCCAATAAACTCAAGGTCCCCGTTGTCGTCTTTTTTGGCATCACCGATAGCTACCCGGACGCAAATGTCAGGCATTACCATTTTATGCTCGAAGGCATCAGGGACGCTAATGCTGCTTTGGCCAAACGCGGCATAAAACTCGTAGTAAAACTTCAATCCCCCGAACTGGCCGCCCCGGAATTAGCCGAAAACGCCTGTCTTGTAGTCACCGATACCGGCCATACCCATATCCAGCGGAACTGGCGACACTACGCCGCCAACAAGATCGATTGTCTATTGCAGCAAGTCGAGACCAATCTGATAGTCCCTATTAAGGAAGTTTCCGATAAAGAGAATTTCTCGGCTGGGACTTTAAGGCCAAGAATAACCAAACGTCTCGATGAATACTTGGTAAAGCTAAGGCACAAAAAGCCAGAATACCAAAGCCTCCAAATGAAATTCGACAGTATAGACATTACCGACATCGAACTTATACTGTCCAGGCTTGATATTGACAAAAGCGTAAAACCGGTAAAGAAATTCAAAGGGGGAACTACTCAGGCGAAAAAGCTGCTAAGCGCTTTTATAAAACACAAGCTGGATGATTATCCCGAATTGCGAAACGATCCATGCCTCGACGCCACCTCAAATATGAGTCCGTATCTGCATTTTGGCCAGATTTCCCCTCTATATATAGCTCTCAAGGTCTTGGACTCTGAAAGCCCCGGCAAAGAACCCTATCTCGAACAACTGATCGTAAGAAGAGAACTCGCTTACAACTTTGTCTATTACAACCGTAAATACGATACGATAGATTGTTTGCCGCCCTGGGCAAGGACCACTCTGAATTTTCATAGACGTGACAGGAGAGAATATGTTTATTCGCTTGAACAATTCGAGAATGCCCAAACCCACGATCCTTACTGGAATGCTGCTCAAAAGGAAATGGTAATAACCGCAAAGATGCACGGTTACATGAGAATGTACTGGGGCAAAAAGATTCTCGAGTGGAGCGCCAGCCCCAAAGCCGGTTTCGACATCGCTCTGTACCTCAACAACAAGTATGAACTTGACGGACGCGACCCAAACGGCTTTGCCGGTGTAGCCTGGTGCTTCGGCAAGCACGACAGGGCATGGGGCCGGCGCAAAGTATTTGGCAAGATACGCTATATGAACGCCGCGGGCTTAAAACGAAAATTCAATCCCGAAGAATACATCGAAAAAGTAAATAAACTTAACACCGAAAAATTATAGGCGATTGCTTTGTAAATTTAAGATTTACACAACAGGCTCTAATAATTGCTTTTGAGTGGCAAACAGAATATTTTTGCGTTCTGGCAAGCAAGGAAAGCGAGAGGAACACAGAATAATAATTATGTTTTTTCTCTTAACTCTCTGTGCTCCTCTTTTTCCTTTTTAATTTTCATTTGATCGTAATCGGCCGTCAACCTTACTCAGGTATAACAACCGTGTCAATTACATGAATAACACCGTTAGAGCACTCGATATCGGTTTTGATAACCGATGCATCATCTACCATAACCGTATTCCCTTCAATACTGATGCTAAGCGGCGTACCGTTTACAGTCTGCGCCTCAGACATCTCCATCACGTCATCGGCCATTACTTTTCCAGGCACTACATGATATGTCAGAATGGCAGTAAGTTTATCCTTGTTCGCCGGATTCAGCAAAGCATTAATCGTCTCGGATTCGAGCTTTGAAAATGCCTCGTCGTTCGGAGCGAAAACAGTAAATGGACCTTCACCCTGAAGTGTTTCGATCAGCCCGGCAGCTTTAACTGCTGTGCACAAGGAACTAAAATCTCCGGAAGACGATGCCGTTTCGACGATATCTTTAAGTTTGCGTTCGATTTTCATAAGCCAATACCTTTCATAAATTTTATTCTCAATAATTCAAAATTTACAGTTAACAAAATACGATTTGTTTTTTAGATTTGATAGTTGAAACTTGAAATTACGGCATTAAAACAGTGTCGATAACATGGATAACCCCATTGGAGCATTTAATATCCGTTTTGGTTACCCTTGATGAATTAATCATGACATCGCCGTTTACAACCCGAATGTATACTTCTTTACCATTTACTGTCTTAGCACTTTTAAGTTTGGCTACCTTTGCAGATGTTATCTTGCCGGATACGACATGGTAAGTAAGGATCGAAGCCAGCTTTTCCTTATTTTCCGGCATAAGCAGATTATCGAGTGTTCCTTCCGGAAGCTTGGCAAAAGCCTCGTTTGTCGGCGCAAACACTGTAAACGGCCCGTGCCCTTTAAGAGTATCGACGAGATCTGCCGCTTTGATCGCCGTTACAAGTGTTCCAAAATCACCCGCCGAAGCAGCCGTCTCCACGATGTCTTTTTTCGCACCGCCGTACCATGCGTCAGCTTCGTTCTCGCATCCGGCTTGAAATAATACCAATCCTGCAAGCAAACAAACGAAAATTAATGATTTGATGTTAAGAAATACCTTCATAGTACTACCCCCAAAATAAACTAAAAATTATTCAGACTGACCCGACCCCGTCAAGGTCAACCCCCAATTAGAAGTGTATGTCGTCAATTTCTAACGACTTGATAATTTAAAAAGGATTTCTGCAAAGAAATTTGGTGATTTTAATAGGGATAAACCATAACTATTTGTTATCGATAGTCTGTAAACGTTAACGTTTTTTCCTGTTAATCGATCTAAGCTCTCATTTTTGACAGGATAACAGGATGATTATAAAATTTGGTTCAACTCCAATAAAGTTGGTTAAATTATCAGGCAGCGAAGGCCTGTTTTACTTTTAATGTGAAATATTCTGAATCATGAAAGCCATAAGCTTTACGTTTAATAACCTTGATTTTATTGTTCATCCCTTCC
>JAIPFO010000038.1 GCA_021736565.1 Phycisphaerae bacterium
CGGCCTTCGCGGCTGGGTCTATGGACGCAAGGGGCATACGGCCGACGCTCGTCAGATCCTGGTGACCGGGGTTGCGAAAAATTCACCTGCCGACGGGATATTGAAAAAAGGCGATGTCATTCTGGGTGTCGCCGGCCGGCCTTTCGACGATGATGCCCGCATCCAGTTTGCCCGCGCTATCACGACAGCGGAGCAGAAAAAAAATGGCGGCGTGATGGAGCTGATTCGATGGCGTGCTGGTCAAGCCAGGAAGGTTAAGCTCAAGCTCGCGGTGATGGGTACCTATAGCGACACTGCTCCGTACGACTGCCCAAAGTCTAAAAAAATATTTGAAAAAGGATGTGAGGTTATATCGAAAAGGGGGTTGGGGTCGGTCTCGATTCCCAATGACCTGAACGCAATGGCCCTGCTGGCCTCCGGACGTGAAGAATATCGACCGATGTTGGCTGATTACGCCCGCAAGGTGGCAGCCTTCAAGGTGGGCAGTTTTCAAACATGGCACTACAGCTATGCGACCCTGTTTCTGGCGGAGTATGTCGCGGCGACCGGCGACCGGTCGGTGATGGGGGGGCTGCGGCGTCTGGCCTCCGAGATCGCCCTGGGTGCCAGTGCGGTAGGCACCTATGGACACAGTTTTGCCGGTCCGGACGGGCGATGCCTGGGTTATGGCGCCATGAACCAGCCGGCGATCATTCTGACGCTGGCGATAGTGGCGGCGCGTGAGGCTGGTGTGAAGGACGCTGATGTTGATCGGGTGATTGCCACGTCGAGCCAGTTTTTGCGATATTATGTCAACAAGGGCGCCATTCCTTACGGTGATCACGAGCCCTGGCCGGGGCATGAGGATAATGGAAAATGTTCCTCGGCAACGGTATGCTTCGACCTGCTGGTCGACCGCGAGGCGGCAGCGTTCTTTGCCCGGATGTCCACGGCGGCTTACAGTGAGCGGGAGCGAGGACACACCGGTAATTTCTTTAATGTGTTGTGGGCCTTGCCCGGGGTTGCCCGCTGTGGTCCGCTTGCCACCGGTGCCTACATGAAAGAGCAGGGGTGGTACTATGACCTGGCCCGGGGTTGGGACGGCGGCTTCAAGTACCAGGGTTCTCCGGCTGGAGAGGAAGAACACTACAAGTACACCGATTGGGACAGCACGGGGGCCTATTTGCTGGCCTATGCACTGCCGCTGAAAAGCCTCTACGTGACAGGCCGGAAACCGTTCTCGGTTCCGACTTTGAACCGCGGAGAAGTTAAAGAAGTCATTGGTGCGGGGCGTGATTACTTCCCTGCCAATCCAAAGACAAAGAACGGTTTACTCTACGAAGGGCGCAAGCCCGATGAGTTGCTGGTGGGTTTGTCGAGTTGGTCGCCGGCGGTGCGCAAGCGTTCGGCCCGGTCGTTGGCTCGGTGTGAGGGTGACTTTGTGCCGACACTGCTTAAAATGCTGGATGGTTCCAATCGCAATGGCCGTTACGGGGCATGTGAAGCCCTTGGATATATGGGGACTCGGGCCGATGTCGCGGCGTCTCAACTGCGAGGTTTGCTCAAGAACACCGACCCGTGGTTGCAAAGTCTGGCGTGTACGGCGCTGTCAGGATTAGGACCGGAGGCGTACAAAGCCAGTGTGGCCGACCTTCTCACAATGGCGGCTCGCCTTAATCCCGCCGATCCGCGCCGAATGGCTCAGCGGTATGCCGCCAAGGCATTATTTTCAACGTACAGAGGGCCGCATTCCAGGATCGTCCAGGCCCAACTTTTGGAGACTACCGACCGGCAACTGCTCTATCCGGCCGTCCGGTCGATACTGAAAAATGAGGATGGCCGCGCCCGCTCATCGCTTAGTTCTTTGCTTGGCGATTTGCCTGACCGTGACCTGAAAGAACTGATGCCGGAGATCGTTGAGGTGGTTAAGGAAATCGCCCCGAGCGGTATCATGTTTGCCAGCGATATTCGCATGGCCGGTCTTGAAATAATCGCGAGACACCGGATCAACGAGGGGGTCGAGCTGCTGGCTGATTATGCTCGCAACCAGAAGAAACACGCCAGTGAACACCGTATCGTCAAGGTCATGGAGATGCTAAAGACTTATGGGTCACATGCAAAACGCGTCACTGGCAAATTAGAGGCTACCGCGAAATACTTTGAGACTGGTGAAGAGGGCTTCCCACGCTCTCTGAGCCGGCAGAAAGCAAAGCTGGTCAGGGAAACCATTAAGGAGATCGAGGCCTCAACTGATGAACCCAAATTGACTTACCTCAACCGCTAAGGACTAAACGATTCCGGTCAGGCTGTAGGGAAAGGGGCACGCTATTTCGGCCTGTTAGTGGCCAATAGCGGATTGATGCCCTAATGCATTATATCGGGCCTGATCGGATGCTACGGCCGTACGACGCGGATAAATCGTCAAAACCCCTTATGTAACTTTTAAGATGAATACACCCACGAATCAAGTACTCAAATAAAGGAAACGATCGCATGAATTTAAGAAACATTCGCTACTCATTATTACTGGCGCTGGTATTACTGGTAATCTCCAACGGAAGCCTCATTGCCATTGAAAAGAACAACCGTGACCGTTGGGAAACGCCTACCGATGCCGGGCCGGACAAAGAGGTGCCCGGTTACCTGATCAACTTAGGCCCCACCGGCGGGCGTGCTATTTTGGAAAGCAAGTCCTTTATCGTTAAATATATTTTCAAAGACTCGCCTGCCGATGGCCACTTACAAGTAGATGACGTGATCACGGGTGTTAACGGTAAGCCGTTCGATGTCGCGCATACATTCGGCCACCACCTGACCCGGATGAAAGAGTTCCCGGAGATCGGTTATGAAGGGCCTTTGATGGACTTTGGTAATGCCATAGAAGCCTCTGAAGGCAAAGACGGCAAGCTGACTTTGAGTGTGAGCCGTAAAAACACGCCGATCGCTATGATTATCCAATTGAAAGCACTTGGGACATTTTCAAAGACCTATCCCTTCCACTGTAAGAAGTCTGCCCTGATCGCAAAGGGTGCGATGGAGTACCTTGCCGGCAGCGATTTTATTAAACACGAACAATGTCACGCCAAGTGCATGAGCGGCCTGGCACTATTAGCCGCCGGAGAGCTTGATAAGGCCAGGGAACTTGCCCATTCATGGAACACTTTGCCAGGGCCGGGCGTATGGGTATGGCCTGTCGGGTACCAGTGTATTTTCCTTTCGGAATATTACCTTATCACCAAAGATGAGGCGGTTTTGAAAACCATTCAGGGGCTCGCCACGATTCTGGAGGGCGCTCAAGTCGCGGACATGAATGACTACAAAGACCGTACTCACGGCAATATGGGTAACGTTGGCCACAAGTTCCGGACCGGCGGCTTTGGCCATAATACCAAAGTCGGAGGTTACGGTACTATGACGATTACCACCGCCGTTGCTCTGACCGCCTGGGAGCTCGCCATGAAATGCGGGGCGAAGGTCGATCAGGGAAAAGTTGACTTGGGATTCACCTATTTACACAAGAGTACCACAAAAGACGGTTATATCGGCTACCACACCGAAGTTGGCCGCTATTCGCCAACAGCCCGCCAGGGCCTGGCCGTCGTCTTGCACAAGCTGGCAGAGGATAACGAAACCAACAGGGCCTATATTAAGCAGGTTGCCAAGGGACTCAGCAATGCTAAGAAATACCTGAATGACGCCCACGCCGATAACATCCTGGCCGTTTGCTGGGGACTGTTGGGAACGAATGTTTCTGGAGATAAAAAAGCCATTCGCGATATGATGGACTACAACAAAGCCTGGCTGAACATGGCCCGCTGCTACGATGGATCATTTGTGTCTTTACCTGGGCGTGATATGTATGACAAGGGCTATTACATGTCATCACGACTACACCTGACCGCCGCAATGGCTTTGGTGTATTCTATTGAAAATCCAAAGTTGAAAATCCAGGGCAAGTAAGCATGCAAGATGACTCAATGTGTAAATGAGAAATCTCAGTCATTAAAATAATCTGCGAAATATTATACCCGCCTGGACACTTTTTTTTCAATCGCACATAACATAAAAAAAGTAATTGCAAAGACTTACACACGGCACCCCGTACGACGAGTTAACTTAATTGGAATGGGTATTCAATGCAGAAAAAATCAGGTTATTGCGATGAACTAATGACATAGTGACAGGAAAGAAACAAAACATGGAAGGATTACGAACCGGATTTACATATATCCTAAGCTCCATCTTCTTCTTATTCGGTGCTTTCTGTGCATGTTATGGTGCCCAACGGCAAGATCGAGGACCCATCGATAATAACCGGTGGCCTCTAACACTCCCTGAGCGGACTGATTACCGCCAGACATCCCATTATGAGGATGTCTTGAAGTATCTTGAGGCTCTGCAGGGCAAAGGGGCACCGATATCAACGCAGTTTATCGGCGTCAGTATATATGGACATAAGATTCCGCTGGTGATCACTTCGCGTCCACCGATAACGAGCCCGACCGACGCCCGTCGAGCCGGCAAACTTGTAGTGTACGTTCAGGCCAATATTCATGCTGGGGAGGTGGAGGGCAAGGAGGCCGTCCTGATGTTACTCAGGGATCTGGCCCAAGGCCCCAAAGGCGGGTTATTGGACAAGATGGTACTCTTGATAACCCCGATCTATAACATAGACGGCAACGAAGCATGGGACTCCTGGCAGAAAAATCGCCGCAGCCAGAACGAACCTGAGGTGGTGGGAAAGCGGACCAACGGCCAGGGATTAGATCTCAATCGTGACGGTATGAAGACCGAGTCACCAGAGATGCAAGCGGCGCTGAAGTTCATCTACACAACATGGGATCCGGATGTTTTTGTGGATCTGCACGCAACTAACGGCACGCGGCATGGCTATCGGTTGACCTATTCTCCTCCACTTCATCCCGACACTCAGGATGATCTTTTACGATTTAATCGGGATGAGTTGTTTTCCGTCGTACAACGCCGTATGCGAAACGAATTCGACACAGAGACGTTCGTTTATGGCAACATTCCCAGAAATTCAAAATCACAAGGCTGGTATCAAAGTGCACCGGATCCCAGGCGTATCACAAACTACGTGGGGCTGCGCAACCGCCTGGCAGTCCTTTCCGAAGCGACCTGTTACTTTCCATTTCGTCAACGTGTGGAGACGACGCATCGTTTTGTATTGACCGTACTTGAGGAGATCGGCCGGCGGCAGCAGGACATCATCAACCTGACGCGTGAGGCGGATGCTCGGGTTATTGGATGGGGCCTGAATCCAGAGACGGCGCCAGCCCTGACCATTGGCTACAAGATCGCCTCACGCGGCACAGAGAAAATTCTCCTGGAAAAGCCGCCATCTACAACCGACTCGTCAAAAACAAATCGTATAACGCCCCCGCAAGACTTTGTCTCCGTGCAGATGCCAGTCTATGACCGTTTCGTAGCCACTAAGACAGCTCGCTTTCCAGCCGCCTATTTCATTCCGTCAACATTTACCAAAACAGTGGAGCAAATAAGACGTCACGGAATTGCTGTCGAAAGAACACTGGCTAACTGGAATGGGCCGGTCGAAATGTTTGTCATCGATAAAGTTGTCACGGCTGAGAGGCCCTATCAGGGCCATAAGCTAAAAGAACTCGAAGGTAACTTCAAGTCAACACAGACAGAAATCTCGAAGGGCGGCTATCTGGTAAGAACGGCGCAACCTTTGGGGATTCTGATTTTTCATCTTCTTGAACCGGAGAGTATCGACGGAGTGGCAGCCTGGGGCTTCCTGGATCCAGATCTGCCTGCGAAAGGACACTATCCGATCTACAAGTGCTTCGACCAGGTGCGTGTGGCAACCGAGAGATTACCCAATTATTAGACTCGCGACTGAGAATGGAACGATATATCATTTGAGTAAAGTTCACTTTGATAATAAAAAGATGGTTAATGCGATAATAACATGTTTAAGGAGACAATCCATGATGAAAATAGGCAAGCGGATGATCGTGGTCTTCCTGTTGTTGCCGGTATTGACTTTTGCACAGGATAACTTTTGGTATCAGCGTGATTTTACCGCGGGGGAATTTGCCCAACGCCGGGCAAAGGTATTTGAGAAAATAGGCCCTGATGCAGTGGCACTTTTACAGGGGGCGTCTGCTGCTCACGGTTTTGGTGCCTTCCACCAGAATATCGAGTTCTATTATCTTTGCGGGATTGAAGTGTCTCAGGCGTATCTGCTCCTTGATGGCCGAAGCGGCAAAGTAAATGTTTACCTGCCCTCCCTTTCAAGGAAAAGAAGTCCAGAGCAATCCGCGGATGAATTTGCGTTATCAGTGAAGAAACTAACCGGTGTTGATAACGTGTACGGAATCGAATCGCTTCCCGAACACATGGAGAAAGTCACGGTGCTGTACACACTCTTAGATTCACGAAGGACAAAAAGTGCACCCGTGCAAGAGATAGCCGGGCTTAGCCGCTATGAGATAATTAACTTCTTACGCCGTGATTCACTGGACCAAGAGCGATTTATCAGCCTACTTCATAGTTGTTCCGGGAAATTAGAAATTGAGAATCTTTCACCGATAATAGATTCTCTTCGTACCATCAAGAGCCCGGCTGAGATTGAGCTTATGCGACGCGCGGGAAAATTGTCTGCCCTGGCTGTAATCGAAGCCATGCGATCGACTGAAGTCGGCGTCATGGAGTACCAGCTTGACGCAGTGTCGAAATATATTTATCGTGTAAATGGCGCCCGAGGAGAGGGCTACTCTTCCATAATAGCAGGAGGCACCAATATGCAGTACGGACATTATCAACGCAAAAACTGTGTTTTAAATGATGGCGCCATCATACTAATGGATCATGCCCCTGACTATGGTTACTACACCAGTGATATTGGCAGAGTCTGGCCTGTAAACGGCAGGTACAGCCCCTGGCAAAGGGAACTATACGGATTTATGGTAAAATATCATAAGGCGGTGCTCAAACAGATTCGACCGGGAGTGACGCCTGACCAGATCATGAATGGCGCCAGGGCGGAAATGGAAGAAGTACTAAAATCAACCAGGTTTTCCAAGCCTATATACGAAAAGGCCGCCCGAAACACATACGGGCACATGTCTCATACAGTGGGGATGCGCGTACATGACGTGGGCGATCCCCGAGGCCCCTTGAAGCCGGGCATGGTGTTTGCGGTTGATCCGCAAATGCGGGTGCGGGAGGAAAACATTTATATACGCATCGAAGATACGGTAGTGGTTACCGAGGAGGGTGTGGAAATTTTGACAGGCAGTGCTCCCTGGGAACTGGATGAGGTCGAAAAGCTCATGAAAGAGAAAGGGATTTTACAGAAGTATCCACCGGTTTTTGGCGCAAGGGAAAAACCATAGCTATCGCTACTCGTATTAAGATATGTGATTATTACAGTTTGCCACAACAAAAAACTAATTCTGAGGTATAGCCATGAAAAAGCTGTTTTTCTTGTTGATTCTCCTGACACAGGTTCTTGCCGACAGCGGAGATAAACTCTACAGCCGAAACATTGATGTTTATAGCCGAACTTTACAAACTGAACGTAGCCGGGAATATGACGCCATTGACTACCGGATTGAGCTTAAATTCGACGAGGACAAAGGAATATTTTGGGGTAAAACTACGATTACCTTTCGTCCGTTAAGTGATAATTTTGAGAAATGTTCTTTTGATGCGGAAAAATTCACAGTGTCCTCTGTCAGGGACAAGAGTGGTCAACCATTGGCGTTTCATCAGGGCAATGGAAAAATCACAATTGCTATGGAACAAAAATACGATTATGGTGATGAGTTGTCTGTTACCGTGAATTATATGGCCAGAGATTGCAAGGCTTCTAAAAATTTTCCGCTGGGTATCTCGTTTGCCGAAGCGAATGAATCGCACCCCCGGCTCATTCAGGCTTTGTCTTTCCCCACCGGGGCTCGTCATTGGTTTCCGTGCTACGACCATCCCAACGACAAAGCGACTGTCGAAGTGATTGCAACTGTTTGCGACCAGTACAAAGTTTTATCAAACGGCAAACTCCTAAGCGTCACTGAAGATACAGAAAACAAGACCAGGACATTTCATTGGAAGCAGGACCGGCCGCACAGCACTTATCTGACCATGTTGGCGGCGGGGCCATATCATGTGATCAAAGATTCACTGGGAGATCTTGCGATCAACTACTGGGTTTATCCCAGGGATGCCGTGAATGCCAGGCTATCGTTTTGCCAGACGCCGGAAATAATTGATTTTTTCAATCGGGAATTCGGCTACGAGTATCCCTGGGACAAATACGACCAGGTTACTATTCCCGGTATTGGCGGCGGAGCCGAATGTACCTCAGCGACCTTACTTGGGGAGGGAGTCATACACAACGAAAAAGCGGATAAGGATTTCCCCAGCCACTGGCTGATCGCCCATGAGGCGGCTCACCAGTGGTGGGGTGACCTGGTTACCCTGCGTGACTGGGGACATACCTGGATCAATGAAAGTTTCGGCACGTACAGCGACCATCTATACATCAAGCATTCTCTCGGCGCCGATGAAGGAGCCGTTGACCTGCTGGGCAAGAAAAACGCTTATCTAAGTGAGGCTCACAATCGATATATGCGACCGATTGTTTTTCATCGATGGGACAAACCACAGCAGAACTTCGACAAACATACCTATCCCAAGGGGGCCGTGATCATTAATATGATGCGTTGGATTTTGGGAGACAAGCCATTTCGCAAAACTATATCGCATTTTCTACACAAACATGCCTATGGTTCGGCAGATACCCATGATTTTATCACTGCGATCAAAGAGATGACCGGACAGAATCTGGACTGGTTCTTCGACCAATGGTTTTTCAGCCCCGGGCATCCGGTATTTGACATCTCCTATCGTTGGGATGACAGCAATAGAAAAGTGAAACTGAGAATTGCCCAGACCCAGGATACCTCCGGCAGGATTCCAGTCTTTAGAACACCCGTGGTAATTGCCGTTGTAACAGCACCAGGGAAAAAGACTGAAAAAATCTGGCTCCGGGAAAAGGTAGAGGAATTTGAAATTGCATGTGATCAAGAACCTTTGATGGTGAGGTTTGATGAAGGGAATTTTTTGCTGAAAGAATGGACTTTTGAGAAGACGACCCGGGAACTGATCTATCAATTAGAACATGATGATGCCATCGGCAGAATGTGGGCGGCGACGCAACTAAGCAAGGTCAAGAAGGAGGAAGCAACGGCACTTTTGAAGAGTACCCGAAACGATCCTTTCTGGTCTGTCAGAAAAGCGGCAATTGAGGGGTTGGGCACGCCTGAGAATAAAGAGCATACGAATGTCCTGAAGAAAAGTTGCTCTGATCAAAACTCCCGTGTCAGAACGACAGCTTTAAAGGCTCTTGGAGATAGCAGGCAGGTCGAGCTGGCCGCATTTTTTGCAGAGCGTTTTGAGAAGGATAGTAGCTATGTCGCTCAGGCCGAGGCGTTAAGATCGATCGGGAAGACTGGAGATGGTTCTTATGCGGGATTCCTGGAGAAAGCAGCGAGAATGCCATCTCATAGAAATATTCTCAAGAGAGCTGCTGAACAGGCATTGAAGCAAATCGATTCCTCAGTGAAATAACTATAACATAGGGATTATTATGGTAAGAAATCTTGATTCATGCGTCAACCAACGTTTCTCGTCGCGACTGGGTTTTCTGTTAAGCGTCATCGGGATCGCTGTAGGTACGGGAAACATCTGGCGGTTTCCCCGAATTGCCGCTCAGAACGGTTCGGATGAAGGAGCCGGGGCCTTCCTGGTAGCCTGGACAACATTTCTGTTTCTCTGGAGTATCCCATTAGTCCTGGCTGAGTATGCGATGGGTCGCAAATGCAGGATGGGCGTCGTCGGGACAATTACCCGAATCGCCGGCGAGAAATTCGCATGGATGGGGGCGTTCATGGCCTTTGTGACGGCGGCAATTACGTTATTCTATTCAGTCATCGTGGGTTGGTGCCTGTACTATTTCGTCCAGACGCTTAGTAATCCTCTGCCGTTGTCAACGGAAGTGGCCATGACCAGATGGAATGACTATCAAAGCAGCGGCTGGCGGCTGGTAACGCACGCTGTTGTCATGGGGCTTGGAGCTTTTGCCATCTGGCGGGGAGTGAAATCTATAGAACGGATCAACAAAATACTGATTCCGACATTGCTGGGCGTCGTTCTGATTTGTGTCGTTCGCGGTTTGACCCTTCCGGGCGCATGGGCCGGAGTTTCATACCTTTTCACCCCAGACTGGGGTCAGTTAGCGAGCCCCAAGATATGGATGGAGGCGCTGACGCAAAACGCCTGGGACGTCGGGGCCGGCTGGGGGCTCTATCTGACGTATGCGGCGTATGTCAGGCGAGAGCATGGCGTGGTCAAGAACGGCTTCATCACCCCTGTCTGCAACAACCTTGTCTCGATGCTGGCAGCCCTGATGATATTTTCGACGGTCTTCGCCGTCCTGCGAACAGAATTGAGCATGACGCAGCCGAAAGTGCTGGAGATCATGCGTAATAGCGGCGAGGCCTCCACCGGATTGACTTTCATCTGGATGCCCCAACTCTTCGCTCGTATGTTCCTGGGCCGTCCCTTGGCTATCCTTTTCTTTCTGGGATTGACCTTTGCGGGATTCTCGTCCCTTATAGCCCACCTGGAACTTTCTACGCGTGTTCTCGTCGATACAGGTATGAAACGCTCCAAATCTATCATTCTGGTGACAATGGTTATTTACCTTCTTGGGATTCCATCTGCCATCAGTCTCAAATTCCTGAAGAACCAGGATTTTGTCTGGGGTTACGCATTGATCATCTCGGGCGCATTAGCTGCCTTCGCGGTGATGCGCTATGGGGCGAGCCGGCTACGCAAGGAGGAACTGCTGGCAGGTGAGAACGACTGGAAGCTTGGGCGTTGGTGGGATGTGATTCTGGTTGGATTTGTTCCGCTCGGGGCGATTGTGCTTTTAGTCTGGTGGCTGGTCATGGAAGCCCAGCCCGGCAAATGGTACAATCCGCTCGACCCATCGAGCGTGATGAACTGTCTGGCCCAATGGTTTGTGGTCTTAAGTGTACTGTTACTAATCGGTCGTAGGCTGGGACGGCGCTCTCTTAAAGCCGCCGGGCCTGACTCAAAATAACTAATTGAATTACCAGCGTTCACTGGACATCCTCTGCCAGTAATTAAAAGGGGGCCGGTATTTTTCGCTAAGATAGGTAATATACGCTTATTCATTAGTCTCCTCGGGAATAACCGGCTGAACCCAGGCGGCTTCAAATTCATTTGGTACATGTGAATCCCCATCCGGTCGTGAAGAAATCACTTTTGCCCTCACATAAATTTCATCACCCTTGAGTGTATAGCTGGCCCTGGCCCCTTTAACTTGAGCCAATACGGTTCCAATTTCTTCACTATAAGTTCGGGTCACAGGCAGTGATTTTCCTTCTGCGTTCACCACTGGTTTGCTGCTGTTATCATAGCCTTTTGCTGTCCCGATAAACTGTATCGTATATTCAAGTTCATCTTCAGGATCGACTGTTACATCCAATGTGTTGTTTGCATAGCTGATATCACTGAGCGTGACGCCGGTTGATGTATAAAAATCACCTGCCTCCATGAACTTTCTCGGTAATCTCTTCGGCCTGAATTAATAGAAATTCCCCCGGTTCTTCAAATAAACAGCGAAACTCATTCAACGGTTTCAGTCTGACACTCTTGTTCTGGTCATTGGCTCTTGTTTCGACCCAGCGATTTCCATATTGCTTCAAATACTTATCAAAGGCTATACTTTGTTTAGGGGTTATTGTTTTCCATTTCTGTCCTTGCGAAAGGATATTATGGTCTGATAGAGAAAGAAAATCATAACCGTGGTCTTTATACCATTTTACAACCATTTCAGGGAAATCATCCCCATCGCTCCAGAAAGTATGTGTATGTAAATTCCCTTTCCACCACTTTAATGGACTGACATCTGATTTGGCCGTCTCAGGAGGTGTGCCCCAGGAAGTATTTAGAAGCAAGGCAAAAGCCATTAAAACATATATGAACTGAATTTTTCTATATAACTGTTTGTAAAACATAAATTTTTCCTTTCAATAGTGACTCCCGCGTCAAAAGTCGATTTTAGTATTGACAATATGGCTTTAAGAGAAGATCGGTTTGCGGGAAATTGGTATCAAAAATACTTATGACGCTGGCATCACTTTTGGATATTTTTCTTCGGTCGTCCCCTGGGTCTGATTGTATATTCTAAGCCCAATTCCTGAACTGTTTTTTCCAGCCACTTTGGGTCGCCCAGTGGACGCTGGCGGTTGAGACTGAGTTTTATTTGTTCGATCTCTTTTTCGGGTTGCTCTTGGTTGAGTAATGCCTGCCAGTTTTGTGGGCGTTGGAGGGGGCCGGACGTTAGGAAAGGGAATAAATCGAGCCGGCAGGAGGCGTAAAAACTGGACCATTGCCAATCTTCGGCACGGTTCACCAGTTTTGCTCTTTTGGCATTGCTTTCGACATAGCGGAGGACGGTTAGATAGTGGTGATTGTCCTGGATGGCAAACGCTTTGTATCGGCCTTGCCATATGTGGCCGGAGCTGTTGTAGTGGCGATGGTAACGGCGGACGTGCGCGGTCATTAGCCAGTGCATCCAGGTGCTTAGATCGCCGTCGTTGTGCGGCCAGAGTACCATGTGGAAATGGTTGGGCATCAGGCACCAGGATAATAGACGCATGGGGTGACGCTCAATGGCTTCGCCCATCATTTCGGTGAAACGCAGGTAGTCCTGGTCCTTATGGAAAATTCTGGCGCGATTGTTGCCGCGATTTATCACATGGTAACACATATTCCCTACGCTGGCTCGTGTTTTTCTTGGCATAATTAGAGGATTTTAGCGGGGAATTTGTGCGATTGCAATCGAAAAAGAACCCTGTCCCCATAAAATAATGTGAAAGATAGGGGGGTATAAGTTTTTGTTGTTTCAGGTGGAAAATATGTAAGTGTTTATATAGAAAAGGTTTATGTGTCTTGTGTTGTGTTGGGGCTTTATGGTGTAATGCAAAAAAGTACCCTGTCCCCTTTAATATTTCATGAAAAATGAAAATGGGCTTGTCAAATGGTCTTTTCTTTCATATAATGTATGACCTATGGTATAAACTTGGGACCATGACACAGAGAATTACCGGATACGATTTCGGGACCTGCCTGGATTGGGCATGTTTGGGAGTTGAACATTCGTCTCACTGGCGTGTCGTGGCGACCCGAATTTCGAGGGCTAATGTAAGAAGGAGCCAATTGAACCATGGATAATACACGAAAACGAACACGTCAGTCGGGCCCACCAGAGACATCCCGGAAGGGATCTGAGCAAATGACCGGAGCACAGATTTTGTGTGAGCAGTTATTACGTGAGGGTGTGGATACGGTATTTGGCTATCCCGGTGGGGTGGTTTTGCCGATATTTGACGCACTGTACGACAGCCCAATCCGTTTTATCCTGACACGTCATGAGCAGGGTGCCACACACGCGGCGGATGCTTACGCCCGTGCGACGGGTAAGGTTGGTGTTGTGTTGGTGACTTCCGGGCCTGGCGCTACCAATACGGTGACCGGGCTGGCGACCGCCAATATGGATTCCACCCCGATGGTTGTTTTGACCGGGCAGGTTAAGACCAATTTGATCGGAAATGACGCATTTCAAGAGGCGGACATAACGGGCATTACCCGGCCGATCACCAAGCACAACTACATCGTGAAGGATACGGCCCTATTGGCGCGTACGATCAAGGAGGCGTTTCATATTGCCAAGACCGGTCGTCCGGGCCCCGTCCTGGTTGATTTACCTGTGGATGTTTCGTCGGGCTCTGCGGTGATGGGCGATGAGACCGAGCCGATGGATTTGCCGGGCTATCATGTTCGGGTGAATGGCCATATTCGTCAGATCAAACGGGCGGCCGAAGCGATCAATCGTTCGGAGAGGCCGGTGATCTATGCCGGTGGCGGTGTGATTTTATCCAACGGGTCCGAGGCATTGCGGGCATTGGTGGATAAGGCCAACGCGCCTGTGACCACGACGCTGTTGGGACTGGGTTGCTATGATGAAAATGCATACCGATCCTTGCGCATGTTGGGCATGCATGGGACGGCTTACGCGAATTTCGCGGTCCAGGAGTGTGACTTACTGGTCTCGGTCGGGGCTCGTTTTGATGACCGGATTACCGGCGATGTAAAGCGGTTTGCCCCTCATGCTAAAATTATTCATATCGACATTGACCCTGCGAGTATTTCGAAATGTGTCAAAGTGGATATTCCGGTTGTGGGGGATGCGAAATATATATTGAGCGAGATGCTTGATTACATTGAGCCTCGTGACCGATCGGATTGGTTTGCACGGATTGATGCGTTAAAGAGCAAATACCCATTGATCTATGATAATTCTGGTGAGGAAATTAAGCCTCAATATGTCATCGAAGAGGTCAGTCGTCAGACCCAGGGCAAAGCGATTGTCTGTACCGGTGTCGGCCAGCATCAAATGTGGACGGCACAGTTCTACAAATTCAGTCAGCCGCGTCATATTATGACCTCCGGCGGCTTGGGAACGATGGGTTTTGGCCTGCCGGCGGCCATTGGCGCCCAGATCGCCTGCCCCGATGCTACGGTTGTTGATATTGACGGGGATAGCAGTTTTAGTATGACTCTAAATGAAATTCCCACGGCGGTTGAGCATGGATTGCCATTGAAGGTGTGTGTTTTGAATAATGGTTATATGGGTATGGTTCGTCAGTGGCAGGAGCTATTTTACAGAAGGCGCTATTCAAAATCAGAATTGGGCCATCCTTGTTTTGCCAAGTTGGCCGAGGCCTTTGGTGCTGTCGGCCTCACGGCCAAGACCAAGGCGGAGGTCCCTGGCGTGATCGAGCAGATGCTCAAGGAAGATCGCTGTTGTGTGGTGGATTTCCAGATTGCTCGGGAAGAGAATGTCTGGCCGATGGTGGCTTCGGGTAAAGGGCTTCATGAAATGTCTGGGTTACCGACGGATGCTAGTGAAATGGTTTAGTCGCTGCCAGTGATACACCTCCCGTTTAGTGATATTGAGACAGAAATAGCAGAAAAACTGCTTTAAGATATTGAGGATATAGTGATGAAACGAACATTAAGTGTTTTAGTTCAGAATCAGCCCGGCGTTCTGGCTCATGTGGCCGGAATGTTTGCGGCTCGAAGTTTTAATATAGATTCCTTAGCGGTTGGGCGGACCGAAGATCCCGGCCTGAGTCGTATGACCATTGTAGTTCTTGGTGATGATGCGATTTTGGAGCAGGTTCGCAAGCAATTGGGTAAGATCGTTCCGGTGATGAAAATATTTGATTACACGGGTGACAATCTGGTTTTACGCGATTTGATGCTGTTGAAAGTGTCGGCTCCACCGGAAAAGCGAGCAGAAATCCAGGCCATGATCGAGATGTTTCATGGTAAGGTTGTTGATGTGGACTCCCGGTTTGTCATGGTTGAAATTGCAGGGCCCGAAGAAAAGATTGAAGCTTTTATTGACATGTGCAGGCCATATGGTATAAAAGACGTAGTAAGAACGGGTATGATTGCGATGCCCCGACATCACCGAAGTAAATAGGCGGCCAGGTTGTTGTGCCTGGTACGGTAAAAAAGTAATATAAACGACTACTATATAAGGAGTTAACGTCGAATGAGCGAAGCTAAAATTTATTATGAAAGTGAAGCACCGATCACAGCCCTTGAAGGAAAAACCATTGCCGTGATCGGTTATGGGAGCCAGGGGCATGCCCATAGTCAGAATCTACGCGACAGTGGACTTCATGTGATTATTGCGGAGCTGGAGGGGACTGAGAACTATAAGCTGGCAGTGGAGCATGGCTTTTCTCCCCTGACAACGGGTGATGCGGTCAAGAAAGCGGACCTGGTCATTGTTACCCTGCCCGATGAAGTTCAGGCTAAGATTTATGAGAGTGCGATTGCCCCGAATCTGTCGGCCGGGAAGACATTGGGATTCTGCCATGGTTTCAATATTCATTTCAAGTATATTGCCC
>JAIPFO010000039.1 GCA_021736565.1 Phycisphaerae bacterium
GATTTGGGCGAGACGGGGAGATTCAATGCGGAGGGGGTATAAAAGTCATGGGTAATGCTTCGCAATACTTTTGGAGCTGACATTGAATTTAATTGCATCGAAATTGTATTTTAGGAAGAATAGGCAGTTTAGGTGAGCTTTAAGGGCTGGCTCTGCCAGATAAGTTCCGGCGGATGCCTGTAAATTACATCGTTGGAGGCGAAACTATGATTCAAATGATCAATCACGAAAAAAAGGATAAGAAATCAGCCGTTGGATTTTCCGGTTTCGTAAAATTGTCTACGATCCTATGTTTGTTTGTTGGGGTTCTGGACGGCCTGATGGTGTTGCCGGTGTATGGCGATGTGGTCTATTTGAAGGACGGGGGCTTTATCGAAGGGCGTGTAACCCGCCGGGGCGATTCGGTGGAGGTTCGCTATGGCGGTGGGACCATGGTTGTCAGTTCGAAAGATGTGGACCGGGTGGCCAAAAAGCTGCTGCCGACCGAGGCGTTTGCGGTAAAGTTGATCCAGGCCCGGGGAGACGCCAAAAAATGTGTTGAGCTGGCCCATTGGGCTCATCGCAAGGGGCTCAATGAGCAATATGTCGAGGCATTGCGAACGGCGATCCTGGCAGACCACGATCACAAAACTGCCCGTAGGATGCTTCGTGAATTCAAATTATATTTGAATCAACTGCCGGAAAACAGCATGGCCGGTGAAAAAATGGTTGCTGATATGGGGGAGGGCTTCAAGCTCCACCGCACCGCGCATTACCGGATATGTTATAATTCCGATGCCATGTTTGCCGAAGTGACCGGCCGGCGTTTGGAGGAGGTTTATCAAGCGTTTATGAAATTTTTTGAGGATCGCCATTTCGCCCCGGCCCCATTAACGGACCGGCTGGAGGTCGTGTTGTTTGATTCCCCCCTGCGATACGAGAAATATGCCCGTCATGTCGAGCAGACAATGGCCGGTTCATCCGGTTTTTATTCGCCCAAAACAAGACGCAGTTATTTTTACGATAATTTTTCAGATGAGAATCAGAATCTCGAAGCAAACCGTCAACAGATCGCTGGATATCAGCAGCAGCTCAAGGCGGATTGGGAAAAGGTGTCGAGCAAAACCGATCCGCAGATAAGTTACATTGTTACCGACAGTGCGGGGGGGCGGCGAACGTTAAATCGTCAGCAGATGCTGGATGATTTACGAACCCAGCAGCGAAAGCTAGATGCTGAAGTGGCCCGCTTGCAGACTTTTTATACGGACCAGAATGTTAGCGTTACTGTTCACGAAGCCACCCATCAGTTGGCCTACACCTGCGGCATTCACAGTAAATATTGTGTTACGCCCAAGTGGCTTGTCGAAGGGCTGGCCCTGTACTTTGAAGCACCCACGAAGGGGCAATGGGATGGCCCGGGGCAGTTGCATGAAAAACGGCTTAAAAACTTGCGTGAAAGCTGGGCGACCGGCAGTTTTCCTGGTTTGCATCGCTTGCTGGTTGATGACAATACCATTCATGTTAGCGGGCAGGCCGGGCGAGAATCTTATGCCGTGGCGTGGGGATTGTTCTATTATTTGGTGTATGATCATCACGAAAAGCTGTTCGATTATATCTATGAGATGTCTCTGAAGATCAATGAACCAGGCGAGAGCTACAGTCCCGGTAAACGGGTTTCGGATTTTGAAAAATATTTTGGCAAGATCGCCGATATTGAGCAGGGGTTCAAAACCTTTATCGGCCCATAGCGGCGTCAGCGTCACGAGTATTTTTGGAGCCTGTCTCCTGCAATTCCCAGGGCGATCCAAACGCCGAAAAGTAAATTATGACGCGGGCGTCACCAGTGGTGCACCCCGAAAAAAAGGATTTTTTTATGTCACAACAACGTCAGATACAATTGAAGAAAAATGTCTATAATCGCAATCAGGAACTGGCCGATGAACTGCGTGAGCGGTTTAAAAAGGCCGGGACCTATGTGATCAATATGATCAGCTCACCGGGTTCGGGAAAAACCAGTTTGATCGAAAAGATGGCCCCCCGATTGAATGCGGGTCTGAAGTTATTTGTTATTGATGGCGACCTGGAAACCGAACGGGATGCCGATCGTCTGCGTGAAGTGGGGATCGAAGCGGTGCAGATTCAAACGCACGGCTCCTGCCACCTGGATGCGACAATGATTGGTAAGGCTTTGGAGGGGGTGGCTTTGGAGGCGATAGATCTTCTGATTATCGAAAACGTTGGCAACCTGGTCTGTCCAACGAGTTTTGACCTGGGCGAGACTCTTCGGGTCGTGGTCGCCAGTACCACCGAGGGGGACGATAAACCCCTGAAATACCCGGCGTCTTACCATCGAGCGGGGGTCTGTATTTTTAACAAAACGGACCTGTTGCCTTATGTTCGCTTTGACGTAGCGCAATTTGAGGCCGCGGCCAGGCGGGCCAATGGGGAGTTGAAGATTTTTCATACCTCCTGTTCGACGGGGCAGGGCATTGAGGAATTATGTCAGTGGTTAAGTGACCAAGTGGGCGGGATGGCATGAGATTGGCGCCAGCGTCGTAATTTTTTGGAGCCCGTTTTTCGAGTCTTAAATGTGGATATCAGGTTCAAAACGGCTTTCTGGTGTTGTGTTAATTATGAAATTATCGCCCTGTGAGGTTTTGGAAGCGATTTTTCATTGACAATTCAAACGATCGTTTCATATAATCGTTTTAAATGAATGTTTGCCTGTTGTGATGGGGTATGCCCACGATAACCTGGCTGGTGTGTGAAAAACAGGAAAAGTCTGCATGGGATTAGACCATAAAATTGAAGGTGAAGTCAGCGAGCATTGCCGCGAGCGTCTTCTGGCAGTGGCCGAAAGGCTGTTTGCAGTGAAAGGGTTTGCTGAAACCTCGGTGCGAGATATCACCCGGCAGAGTCATTGTAATATCGCTGCGATCAATTATCATTTTCAGGGTAAAGAAAACCTTTATATGGAGGTTTATCGTCGGCATCTGGTAAAAATGCGAGATGCCCGAATTCGATCGATTGACGTGGCGATGGACCCGGCTAAGGGGGCTGTCAGCCTGGAGCGACTGGTGCGGGGTTTTTCAGAGGCATTTATCGAATCACTTACGGATTCAAAACATGGCATGTTGTTTTGTGATCTAATGAGCCGTGAAATGCTGGACCCTCATCTGCCCAGTGAGATGTTCATTGTCGATTATGTTCATCCGGTTCAGTCTGCCTTTTACACGGCACTGGAAAAGATGTATCCCGACCTGAATTCTCAAACCGCCATGATGTGTGTATTTTCGCTAGTTGGTCAGCTCAGGCACTTTGTTATGGCAAAAAGCGGGTTTGGTAAACGCAATGAGGAAAATAGTCTCTTCCCGGACATTTCCAAATTGATTGATCATATTGTGACGTTTTCAGTGGCGGGGGTCAAAGCCGCAATTAATACGAAGTGAGATAACCGATCATGACGCAAATAAAATCATTACAGCGAAGCGGGCAAGTTCTATCGGGAGCCCGAATGAATCGAATCCAATGGAGCACGGTGGTGGTCCTGTTATGTTGGATGGTTTTGTGGGGTGGGGGGTGTAATGTGGGCCCGGATTTTGTCCGTCCGGAAACGCCGGCGGACCGTGATATATCGGAGCAGTTTATCAATTCGCCGGAGTTTTACGATCCCAACGCGATGATTGAAATGGGGCCCTGGTGGCAGGGATTTGGGGATCCGGTCATTGCCGATCTGGTCCGTGAGGCCCTGAAGAATAATTATAACCTGAAAGCTGCCGCGGCCCGGGTGATAGAATCAGAAGCACTTTTAGCCGGCAGTCGGGGGGGGCGTTTGCCGTCGGTTTCATACGGCGGGAATCGTAACCGTAGCAAATCGTCGTTCAACTCCCCCTTTGGCAGCCGAACGTCTTTCTACTCAACCTCTTACGGCCAGGATCTGTCGATCAGTTATATCACCGATATTTTTGGCCGATTACGTCGGTCGCAACGGGCTGCTGAAGCGGATTTATTCGCCAGTGAAGCGACTCGTCAGGCCCTCGTTCACGCCATAATCGCCCAGGTGGTCCGTGCCAGAGTGCAAATTGCTACAACCCGTAAAATGCTGACAATTACCCAGGCCGATATTGAGAGTCAGCAAGATACTCTTGATATTACCGAACGCCGATATAGCGAAGGGCTGGTCAGTTCGTTGGATGTTTATCAAGCCCGGGAGAATCTTGCCAGCGCCCAATCGGCCATGCCATCGCTGGAGCAGCAGTTGCAATTGGCGCAGCATGGTTTGGATGTGCTGTTAGGGAAACGCCCCGGAGCCCCCCGGGCGCTGCCCGAGACCTTAAGTGATCTGCCGGATTTACGACCGGTGCCATTGGGGGTGCCGGCGGGTTTGCTGGACCGAAGGCCCGATATTCGTGCGGCGGAATTAAAAGTCAATGCCGCGACCGAACGTGTGGGTGTGAGTATCGCCGCGATGTATCCCGACCTGACCTTAAGCGGGAGCCTGGGATATCGCGCCGATTCGTTTGAAGATATTTTCGCACCGGAAGGCCAGGTCTATTCGGCCATTATCGCCCTGGCAGCACCTATCTTCACGGGCGGTCAATTAAGTGCCCAGGTGGATGCCGCCAAAGCTCGTGTTGAGCAGGCCGCCGCCAATTACGCCGAGACGGTGCTGGTTGCCATGCGAGAAGTCGAAGACGCTTTGGTCAAAGGAAAGAAGCTACAGGAGCGGATAGCACTATTGGAAAATCGATTAACCGAAGCGGACAGGGCCCAGAAACAGGCCGAGGGTCGTTATTTGCAGGGATTGGAAAAAATCCTGGTGGTGCTGAACACCGAACGCCGCCGCCGCCTGGCCCAAAATGAACTGACCCTTGCAAAGGGGGACCTCTGGGGTGCCCGAGTGGAATTGTATTTGGCATTGGGGGGGCAATGGGAAGAGGTCAAAGTAAATAAATAGCCCTTAACTATGGGCCGGTATTAGTACGCTTTGGTACTTTTTATTTTTAAATCGTTCATTTTTTATTGAAGCAGGGCTTTCAGAATGCCTTTTGAACCATTTATTGTCACTATGAGTTTTAGTCCATTTGTAAGCTAAAGCTCTTCTGGACAGTGAATTAGCGTATCAAAAAGTGCGAAAGTCAACTATTATAAACAGGAGTTTTTCATGAGTGGTAGCACTACAAAAATAATACGAGTTTTATTACAGATACTCATGGTTGCGTTAGTCCTGGCAGCCGGTGTGGGGATATTCAAGAAAATGATGGCGATGAAAAAGCCGCCGCCTAAAAAGGATATTATCGCGATGGCTCCGCTGGTGAATGCCAGGTCAGTCAGCTGCGAATCCATGCAAATGATGGTTCATGGTTTTGGCGAGGTCAAAGAAAAAGTTTCGGCCCAGATCGTCCCCCAGGTTTCCGGTATGGTCGTTGGCTTTCATGACGAATTTGTCAATGGTGGATTTTTCAAGGCCGGCGAGCCGTTGATCACAATTGATAAACGGGATTATGAATTGCAATTGGAGAGTGCCCAGGCAGCGGTTGCCAGGGAACAGGTCGTTCTGGATAAAGAAAATGCCGAAGCCCAGGTCGCGCTGAAAGAATGGCAGCAGATTCATCCAGAGGCAACGCCCAGCTCGCCTCTTGTCTTGCGAGAGCCCCAGATTCGCGATGCCGAGGCGCAGCTTAAATCGGCGATGGCCAAAATGGCCACCGCAAAACTCAACCTGGAACGCACGGTTATTTCAATGCCTTTTGACGGACGGATCGCTCAGGAGTCCATTGACCTGGGCCAATATCTCACTCCGGGCCAACCGGTGGCCCGCGTCTATGGTATTGATACGGTCGAAATTGTTGTGCCGATTGAAGATAGAGAGTTGGCATGGTTTGATGTGCCGATGAATTTCAATGGGAATCATTCAACCCACCAGGGTTCAGAGGTCACTGTCCGTGCCAAATTTGCGGGCAAGAATCATCAATGGCAGGGTCGGGTTGTACGTTGTGAAGGCCAGATCGATCCAGCTTCGCGAATGCTCAATGTGGTTGTGGAGGTTCCGGATCCGTTCAAGCTTACCGGTGACCGCCCGCCACTGATGCCGGGGATGTTCGTTGAAGTGGAAATCCATGGCCGTCAGGCGAACAATATTATCAAGGTGCCGCGATCAGCCGTACGCAACAGCCGGGAAATATGGGTGGAAAAAGACGGCCGCCTGCATGTTCAGCCGATAGAAATCGTTCGATCAGATACGAACTATGCCTATATCACTTCCGGTATCGGTGACGGCGATGTTGTCATTATCAGTTCGCTGGATGCGATAACCGAAGGGATGGGAATTCGTATCAATGTACCTGATAAAGAAGAAGTAAAAGGAATTGACAAGAAGAACTAAAACTTTATCAGGCGATACGATGTCGCTTTTAATGGGATTATTTTAATGGAAGATTTACTTGAGAAGAAAAATGGGCTGGTCAGTTGGTTTGCCCAGAACCATGTCGCCGCGAATATCTTAATGATCGTCATCCTGATCGGTGGGATCTTCAGTGTCTTTTCGATAAAGATCGAGGTGTTTCCGGACATCTCTGTGGATATGGTGACCATAACGGTGCCCTACCTGGGTGCGTCACCGGCGGAAGTGGAAGAAGGGGTGTGCCTGCGTGTCGAAGAAGCGATCGCCGGGGTCGATGGCATCAAGCGTCTAAAGTCGACCGCCCGAGAAGGGATGGGGACTATCGTGGTCGAGCTGGAAGAATACGCCGATTCACGAAAGGCACTGGATGAGATCAAGGCGGGTGTGGATCGAATTATCACCTTTCCAGAAGAAACGGAAAAACCGATCATCACCGAGATCACCACCCGCAATCATGTCATTACGGTTATTCTACATGGTGATGTAAGCGAAAAGACATTGAAGAACCTTGCCAACCGGATGCAAACGAACCTGACGGCCCTGAAGAATATTTCCCAGGTGGACGTTTCAGGTGTGAGGGATTTTGAAATATCCATTGAAGTTTCTGAAGAAACCCTGCGTCGATACGGCCTGAGTCTTGAGCAGGTAGCCAATGCCGTACGTCAATCGTCGCTGGATCTGCCGGGCGGTTCGATCAAAACCATTGGCGGTGAGATCCTCTTTCGGGCCAAGGGGCAGATGTACACCGGCCAGGAATTTGAAGATATTATCGTCATGACCCGTCCCGACGGCACGAAGTTGCGACTTGGCGAAATTGCTACGGTTATTGATGCGTTTGAAGATTCAGATATTGCCAGTCGCTATGACGGCCAGCGAGCCGTTTTTCTGAAGGTCTTTCGTGTGGGAGAACAAGGGGCGCTGGATATTACCGATACCGTAAAAACCTATCTGGCCCAGCATGAAAAAAACATGCCAGAGGGCGTTTCGGTTTCTATCTGGAACGACCGCTCAAAAGTCCTTAAGTCGCGTATCGATCTATTGAATCGAAACGCGGTACTGGGGCTTATCCTGGTGTTCATCTGCCTGGCTTTGTTCCTGGATTTACGTCTTGCGTTCTGGACGATGATGGGAATCCCGATTTCGTTTATGGGGGCCTTTTGCCTGCTGCCCTTTACGGATGTGTCGATCAATATGATCTCCCTGTTCGCCTTTATCCTCTCGCTGGGTATTGTGGTCGATGATGCGATCGTGGTGGGGGAGAATATATTTACCTATCGACAGAAGAACATGAACTTTGTGCAGGCGGCGATTAAAGGGGTGCACGAAATGACCGCGCCGGTGACGGTGGCCGTATTAACAACGATTATCGCGTTTGTGCCATTGTTGAATGTCGCCGGGATGATGGGCAAGTTTATCCGCGTTATTCCCATTATCGTTATCAGCATATTAATATTCTCGTTAGTGGAGTCTGTCCTGATCTTACCGGCCCACCTCTCCGGCGGAAACCACTTGAAAGCGAAAAAACCCCGCCCCGGTCCAATCGCCCTCTTTCAGGGCCTGGTGCGGCGAGCATTGGACTGGTTTATCAATAATCCGTTTTCATGGCTGGTCAAAAAAGTCGTTGCATGGCGTTATGTGACCCTGGCCATTGGTATTACGACATTGATAATGATGGCGGGTTTTGTTGCCAGTGGCAAGATCAAGTTTATTATGTTCCCCAAGGTGGACGCTGATAATGTGGTGGCCAAACTGGAAATGCCGCAGGGAACGTCAATCGAAGACACCCAGGCGGTCGTTGAGTTACTCGAAGAAGCGGCCCTGGCAGTACAAAAAGATATTGACAGTAGTCGCCCCGAGGGCCAGCCGTCCATATTCAAACACATTTTAACCACGCTGGGGACTACGGGGACCAGTGGGCATGCCGGTCCGCGGGGTGGAGATGCATCCAACGGCTCGAACGTGGCTGAATTGAATGTTGAACTGCTTGGGGGCGAGGATCGGGGCGATATATCATCGCAGCTCATCGTGAAAAAATGGCGAGCGGCGGTGGGTGAAATTCCCGGCGTATCGTCATTGACCATTAGCGGAACCCTGATGAGAACCGGGGAGCCGATCAATGTAGAGATGAGCCATGAAAATTTTGATACCCTGCTGGCGGCGGTCGAATCGCTTAAAGGGAAGCTTTCTGAATATGATGGTCTCTATGATATTGATGACAGTTTTGACCCGGGCAAGATGGAACTGAAACTGTCACTGAAAGACCAGGGCCGGACATTGGGGTTGACCCTCTCGGACCTGGCCCGTCAGGTTCGGTATGGCTTTTACGGTGCCCAGGCCCAGCGAATACAGCGTGGACGGGACGATGTGCGGGTGATGATTCGCTATCCGATGGAAGAGCGTAAAAGCCTGGCGGACATTGAAAAGATGCGATTGCGGTTACCCAATGGGACGGAAATTCCGTTTTACCAGGTGGCGGATGTCCAGTATGGTCGCGGCTATTCGGTCATCAACCGTGCGGATAAACGGCGGGTTGTCAGCGTAACGGCTGATATTGATAACACCGTGGCCAATGCCAATGAGATTAACGATAATCTGACCAAAACCTATATGCCCAAACTCCAACAGCATTATCCGGGCCTAAACTTCAGCCTGGAAGGTGAACAGCGAGAACAGAAGGACACCATGAAATCACTTGGCAAAAATACGCTGATCGCACTGCTGGCAATGTTTGGTCTTCTGGCGATTCAGTTTAGAAGCTATATCCAACCGGTTATCGTCATGACAGCCATTCCATTCGGGCTGGTTGGTGCGGTGATCGGGCATATCATTATGGGCTTCGACCTGACGCTGATGTCATTATTCGGAATTGTGGCCTTAGCCGGGGTGGTCGTAAACGACTCGCTGATCATGATCGATCTGATCAATCGAGAACTCGGTTTAGGCCTGTCGCTTAACGAGGTTATTCACGACTCGGCGACCCGGCGTTTCAGGCCGATCATGCTGACGACTCTGACCACCTTCTTTGGCCTGATGCCGATGTTACTGGAAAAGAGCCTCCAGGCCCAGTTCCTGATCCCCATGGCCACCAGCCTGGCATTTGGAATTGTCTTTGCTACGGGGATTACCTTGCTCTTGGTCCCGTCGCTTTATATGATCATCGTGGATATCAAGGCGGCGTTCAGATGGATCTTTGTGGGGAGCAATCATTAAATCATCAGGAGGGGGTCTGCCGATGCCGATTAATAAGTGGCGAGCCCCGATTCGTCCATGGATGGGAAAGCATGCCATTCTTACTCATTGATCGCAAATGCAGTATCCGCTTTTTTGATCGTTTGCTGAATGGGTATCTGAATATCTGTGCTGAATTCACTGGCCGCTTTGGCGGCCGGCGATGCCAGGAACTGTGGGGCAACGCCCAGGATAATTGTCAGGGCGACTGCCAGTGCGATAGCGATGGCCTGGGGTGGTTTAATCCGCACCTTTGCGGTGAATGCGCCATCATCAATATAACAGGCGGCGATAATTCGCAGGTAATAGCCCGCGGCGATCGCCGCATTGACCACCCCCATGATCAGCAGGACGATACTGGTATAACGCATTGTCCCAACCGCTCCACCGGTGACCAGCGAGCTGAAGACCGTGAATTTTCCGATAAAACCGCCGGTGAGCGGCATGCCGATGAGGCTGAAAACGCAAACGGCCAGGGCTGCTGCCAGGGCGGGGTGCTGTTTGGCCAGCCCGTTGAGGTCGCTAAGCTGCTGGGCCTCTTCGCCGTCCCGTTCGATCAGGGAAAGAATGCCAAAGGCACCAATGGTTGAAATGGCGTAAACAGAGATGTAAAATAGCAGCGAAGCAATACCACTGCCATTATTGGCGGTTCCGATCAGCAGGGCGATCATCATGTAGCCGCTATGGGCGATACTGGAATAAGCCAGGATGCGTTTGACATTTTTTTGCATGAGGGCCAGGGCATTACCCAAAGTCATCGTCAACGCCGCCAGCAGCCCAATGATGATCCCCACCGTCACAGGAAGCTTGTTGGAGAGCAACGGCCATTCGATCAGGCTGATAATCAAGATCAGGCCGTAAAAGCCGGCCAGTTTTGGTAAAAAAGCCAGTAAGGCCGTCACCGGAGATGCCGCCCCCTGATAGACATCGGCGGCATAAAAATGCATGGGCACCGCGGCGATCTTGAAACATAATCCGACGATGATCAATGAAAACGCAATACTCTGCATGCCGGTAAAATGCCCTGCGTTGATGGCCTCAGAAATGACATCCAGGTTGGTACTGCCCGCCAGGCCATAGAGAAAGCTAAAGCCATAGACCATGATCGCCGCGGCCATGGCCCCCAGGAAGAAATATTTCAACGCGGCTTCCCTGGCATGGTCATGACGACGCGAGAGGCCCACCATGACATAGGTCGGGATCGAAACCAGCTCCATCCCCAAAAACAGTACGATGAGATTATTGGCCACCGCGATCATGAGCATCCCGGAGAGGGAAAACAGCATCATGGCGAAATATTCACCGGCGATACTTTTTTCAGGATCATCTTGCGAACGGTCGGGCCGAAAGCCTACCAGGACCAGCAAGGCACCGATCGCCAAAGTAATAAAAGTTACAAAACGCCCTAAAGTTGTTAGTTTAACTGATGTGTCCGGGCTGATCTTTGGGCAGCCAAATAGATAAGGGCATAGCGTAATCAATAAAGCAAAAACAATAACTGCCAGGGTGATGGTGGGCAGATTCAGCCGAACCGTTGCGTTCTTTGCCAGTCCCAGCATCAGCATCAACAGCCCACCGGCGATCAGAATTATCATTGGGAGTATAATGGTCAAAAGGTCATTCACGTTTATTTATTTCCTGTATATCGTCGTATAGGAATTATTATTTATGGCATCCATTTCATGCCGTTGGCCGTACTGGCAGTGTCTTTGGGTTTTTCATCCTGAACGACACAAATCTTATCTTGTATTTTTTGGATCGCCGGTGAGGTGCTGGCGAAGAATATTTTCGGATAAACGCCCAAAACGACAACAAGAATCGCCAGGGGCATCAGGATCATTGATTCCCGGCAATTCAGATCGACGGGGAGTTTGTCCGCTTCGGGCAGGTCATCATGAACGGGGGGTTCATTTAACGGGCCAAACAGGAGTCGCTGGCACATGTAGAGCATGTAGATAGCCGAGAGGATCACGCCGGATGCGGCGATGATCGCATAGGGCTTACCTAACGGTCCGGCAAAAGCAGCCTCAGAGCCTGAGGTGAAGACCGCGTAGAGAATCGAAAATTCGCTGACAAAGCCATTGAGCCCCGGCAGGCCAATGCTTGAGAGGCTAAAGAGGATCATAAAGACGGCCATGATGGGCATTTTAACTGCCAGTCCGCCGAGTTTGGAAAATTCACGCGTATGGTAGCGTTCATAGACCATGCCGATGACCAGGAATAATGCCCCGGTTGATATGCCGTGATTGATCATATAGAGCAGTGAGCCGCTGAGTCCTTCATGATTGAAGGCAAACATGCCTAACATACAGAAGCCCAGGTGGGCGACGGAGGAATAGGCGACCAGTTTTTTAATATCGGTTTGGACCCAGGCACACACCGAGCCATAGATAATGCCGATAATGGACAGAACCGCCACGGTGGGGGCCAGTTGGTAGCTGATCTCCGGCAGCATCGGCAGCAAGATTCGCATAAATCCGTAGGTGCCCAGTTTCAGCAGGACGCCGGCCAGAATGACACTCCCGGCGGTGGGGGCCTCGGTGTGGGCCAGTGGCAGCCATGTATGGAACGGGAACAGCGGTACCTTGACGGCGAATCCGGCGAAAAAGGCCAAAAACAGCATCAGCTGGGCTGATTCGGGGATTGAGGTGCCGTAAAGTGTTGCGATATCGAAGGTTAAGGTGCCGGTATTGGAATAATGCAGCCAGGCGATATAGATTATCCCGGCGAAAGTTAGTACACCACCGGCCATGGTATAGATAAACAGCTTGAAGGCGGCGGGCCGTCGTTGGGGGCCACCCCATATTCCGACCACCAGGAACAGGGGGACGAGGGTAAACTCAAAGAACATGTAGAACATCAGCAGGTCCATGCTGATAAAGACGCCGGTCATGCCGGCCTGTAACAGCAGGAGCAGGGCGTAATAACTGCGATGGCCCTGGCGAATCGATGTAAAGCTCGACCAGATCGAAAGCGGTGAGAGCAGTCCGGTGAGCATGACCAGCCATAGGCTGATACCGTCAATGCCGAAATGAATGCTGCTGCCAAGTTGCGGCAGGAAGTCACATTCAAAGAGCAGCTTATACTCCCCGTCAATGCCGCCTTTTAAGAATATCGCAAGCATGAGCAGGGTCATGCCAAAGGTTAGTGTACTGATCGTCAGGGCAAAGCGGCCGATACAACGATTACACTTGGTCGGTATTATCGTGATCAGCCCCGCCCCAAGGACAGGAATCAAAATCAGAAGTGGTAAGATATAAGTACTCATAGAATATGTGTTTTCACTTTTATTACGAAATCGAAATTATTCAGATTTGACGCCAGCGTCATAAGCATTTTGATGCGTTATCTGATACCTAACGTTTTTTCTTGCAAATAAATATTAACTTTTGACGTGACATTCAGGTTTCAATACATCAGGGCGATAATAAAAATCACTGCCAGTCCGAACAGCATCATCAGGGCATAGGTCTGAAGCATACCCTGTTGGAACAGGCTGCCTACAAAACCCAATGACCGCGGCACCGCGGTAATGGCCCATAGGATCGAATCGATACATTTATTATCACTGCCAAAACAATAGTCGCCCAGCTTACGTAATGGCCGAATGAAGATATAATCATAGCCTTCATCGACGTAATATTTATTCAATAGCACCTTTTGGGGAGCTTGGAGTGCCCGGGCGATTTTTTCAGCTTTTTCACGTCCTTTGCCATAGATGGCATACGCCAGGGCCATACCGATGGCGACCACGGCGATACTGATGAACATTACGGTCGTGTGGCCAAAATGGTGTCCCCTGACGTGCAGTTTGGCATAATTCTCTACGCTTGCAGATCGGCCTAAAAATGATTCCAGCCAGCCATGTTCACCCATGTTCACGTAACCGGCGAAAATGGCCCCCACCGCCAGGACCGCCAGGACATAATTCATCACGGGGGTTTCGTGCGGATGGTGGACGTCTTTGGGCATGAATCGTGGGCCATGAAAGGCCATGAAATAGCAGCGGAAGGTATAAAAGGCCGTCATGCCGGCGGTAAGTACCCCCACCCAGCCCAGCCAGCTCAATGATTCATGATTGAGGGCCGCTGCCAGGATCTCATCCTTACTGAAAAAACCTGATAGCAGAGGACACCCCGCCAGGGCCAACGCCCCAATAAGAAAGGTCCAATGCGTCCAGGGGATATCTTTTCGTAACCCGCCGATTTCCTTCAGATCGATATGGTCGTGCATGGCGTGCATGATCGAACCGGCGGCCAGGAACAGCAGGGCCTTGAAAAACGCGTGGGTGTATAAATGGAATATTCCGGCACTGGCGGCCCCCACGCCAACGGCCAGGAACATATAGCCTAACTGGCTGATCGTCGAGTAGGCCAGAATGCGTTTGATATCGGTCTGGACCAGGGCGATGGTCGCGGCGAATAAGGCGGTTATCCCACCGACAATGGCGACTACCGTCATGGCGGTGCCCGAATGCGTAAAGATGGCTCCGCAGCGTACTACCATATAGACCCCGGCGGTGACCATCGTGGCGGCGTGAACCAATGCACTGACCGGCGAGGGGCCTTCCATAGCGTCCGGCAGCCAGACATACAAGGGTAACTGGGCACTCTTGCCACAGGCCCCGACGAACAGGCACAGCGCAATGGTTGTGATCAGGCCGGGATTCGTTTTGGCCAATTCCGGTATCATGGCGAAAACCTGAGTGAAGTCCACAGTGTGGCAATTGAGATAGATCAACAGAATGCCAATGGCAAAGCCAAAGTCACCCACCCGGTTGACCAGAAAGGCCTTTTTAGCTGCCGCCGCCGCTGAGGGTTTCTTGTAATAGAACCCGATCAGCAGATAACTGCACAGCCCAACGGCCTCCCAGAAGACATAGAGCATCAGGAAGTTGCTACTGAGGACCAGCATCAGCATACTAAATATGAACAGGCCTAAGTAGGCGAAAAATCGGAAATACCCCGTATCGCCCGCCATATATCCTTTGGAATAGATCACCACCAGCAACGCCACCACCGAAACCGTTACCAGCATAACGGCGGTTAATGGGTCGATCATCGCCTTGACGTTGCTAACCAGACCGCCAATGTTGATCCATTCAAAGCCGTCAACGAAAACGGCAGCATCTCCGGAGTTGCCATTGGTAAGGCATAGAACATAAATCGCCAATACCGCCGAAGAAGCGGCCCCGGCTATCACCAGCCAGTGACTCTTATCTTTGAGCACCTTTGCCCCTAATAGACCGGTCACAAAGGAGGCCAGTAAAGGCATTAGTGGTATCAGCCATATCCATTCTTTAATCATACATTCGTCTCTTCTATAAAATCTTGCACAACATGGTCAAGATCGGCCTGCGGTCTTCACCGGGTTACCCTTTTAATTCAGCAAATTCGCCTACATTAAGTGTTTCGTTCTTACGCTGCAATACCATGACCAGGGCCATCGCCAGGGCGGCCTCAGCCGCCGCGATCACCAACAGGAAGATCGTAAAGGCCTGACCCTCCAGCCCGCCGTTGCCTTTGCTTAACCAGTGCAGATTGAACCCCACCAGGTTCAAGACCACGCCCTGAAGCATCAGTTCGGTACAGAGGAACATGACGATCATATTTCGTCGTGTCGCAAAGCCAATCAGTCCAATGACAAAAAGAATGGCACCCAGTAATATGTAATATTGGTAATTTATCATAATATCTAACCCAGGGGCTACTGCTCCTGCTCTTTGGAATTTTTAACTAATGCTATGCCACCGACAGCGGCAATCAGCAGGATCACCCCGGCAATTTCCAACGCCAGAACATGGTTGTGGAACAGCTCAGTGCCTAACTGGGGAACCGAGCCGCTTATTTCCAAAGCTTTCTCCGGTAGAACCACAGGGCCCCCGCTGAGCATCAGTTGCAGCAATCCGCCCAGGAGAATAAAGCCGATAACGATCGCCAGCAACGGCATACGGCTTTCCTTATCATACCACGCGGGCTTCTCCTGGCCGCTGAGCATCAGGACAAACACATAGACCACCAGAATGGCCCCGGCATAAATAATGATCAAGGCCACCGACAAAAACGTCGCATGGGCCAGCATTAATAACATCGAGACCGCCAAGAGCGACAGCATAAAAAACAACGCACTGTAAATCGCTTTTGATTGAACGATCATCAATGCCGATGCGATAATCGCAATTGCGCCAAACAGGCAGAACCAGAAGTATTCGCTGCCTAATGTTCCCTTAGAACGTATCAAGATCGACAGGGTCAGACCTGCCACCGCGATCAGTCCGCCCAGGGCGCCGGCTTTGCCCATGATCCCTTTGCG
>JAIPFO010000040.1 GCA_021736565.1 Phycisphaerae bacterium
GATAGACGAACTCATCCTTTTCGGTGGTCTGGACCATGCCATCGAGCAGGAGCATCCGGCCATAATGGGCCGATTCGACGATTTCCATGTTCTGGAAGGGGGTTTTGCTATCGTGGAGGGCGTTGGTGAGGCGATAGCGTGTGGTGACGTTGGCCCAGCATTCTTCGGCGTATTTTGGGGAGGACTGGTTCATTCCATGATCCCCCGTTTTTGTTCGTTGATCTGGACCTTACCGGGCTGGAAGCCTTCTTTGATGGCGGGCAGGGTTTTGTAGGGATCGACGGTCCCACAGACGAAAATGTCCATGGCGGCGTATTCATACTCGGGCCACGTGTGGATGGAAATGTGTGATTCCTGGAGAATACCGACGCCGGAAACGCCACCGTTGGGGGAAAATTCGTGGAGTTCAAGGCTTAGCAGGGTGGCGCCGCAGTCCTTGATAGCCCGGCGAATGATTTCTTCGATCTTCTGGATATCAGCCAGATGCCGGGCCTGCCATAAGTCAACAATCAGGTGCACCCCCGCATACTTAATATATCCGTTTGATCCGCAATATTCTTGTTCGTTTGTTTCCAATAAAGTAAGCCTTCATGTAGCCTGGATATTTTCATGTTCCAGAGAGATCTAAGTTTTGCGAATACGAGATTCATAAAGTTCCAAATTAGTCGCCCATCCGCTTTTAGCGGATTGATGCTGTTCGTAAATTGACGGTTTTACGCGTCACAATATTTTTTGACGTCACGAGAGAATTAAGGGCCCCCAAGGCCCGTATTCCTTCAGTGCGAAGTCAAGGACGGAAAAATATAGCCAAAAGTGTTGTTGGTGTCAATCTATTTTTTGTCTCCCGGGTCATAATTTTTTTAACATCCGTTTTTCGTATCAAAAAAGCTGTTTTTAATGCGGAAATCAGGACTATTCTTGCTTGAGGGTAAGGATCCATTTTCCGTAGATCCAAATTCCGATCGCGGAGATGATGCCTACGACGCCCATAATATACCAAACGTATGCGATGTCGTGGCTATTATACATCACTGTTGTTAGAACCTCGGATTTCTCGCCAGTCATCCTGACCAGCCAGTCGAAGGCTTCTCCCTGGGGGATTTTATCGACAAAACTAGCCGGTTCGACCTGGGCAATTTTTGTGAGTTCTTCTATAGGGCGTTCCAGTTCCTTGGCCCATTGGGTCAATTGCTCTGGATTTAACGGAGTCGCTGAACCATCTGCTATTTTATCTTTGAGCAGGTCGCGGCTGAAGGTGTCTTTGGAAGCAAAAACACCATAAAGCCATGGCCCCAAAAAACCTTCCAGGGTCCAGCCGATCGCTAAGGGGATTTGTGAAAAACCCAGGTACATTGCTTTTTTATCGTTGGGTGCGATATTACCAATATACTCACTGAACTTGGGGCTCGATAACATTTCACCTAAGCTAAAGACGGCGATGGCCGCAATGCATGCCCAGCCGGTAAAGCTGGCCCCTATAAGGAATAATGCCATTGTGGACAATAGTGTTCCTACAACCATGCTGGTGGTGGCCCGCATCTTACCGGAAATCCAGGCGAAGAAGAAGCAGGTGATCATGATCATGCCGGCATTGACATTGAGCATGCCTTCCGGTTTGATCTGGGTGCCCTCTTTGTTGGTGATAATAAAGAAATTGACGATTTTATTGGTGGAAACCCCATCGGCAAAAAGAGTGCCAAGAATATCCTTTGAATTCACCCAATCATCGATATGGAGCGGCAGAACATCAAAAAGCGAGTTGAACATGAACCAGAAGCCTGAAAAGATGGCCAGGTAGATCCAGACGTGGGGCTTTCTTAACTCGTTAAGAGAATCGATTAAAAGACTTTCCTGCTCGCCGTTTTTTGCCTGCCGCTGCTGTTCGAGGCGTTCTTCTTTGCCGACCTCTTTATAGGTTAGCAAAAGCAGGAAATTGATAGAGATAATGGCGGCACAGGAATAAAAGACATAGGGCCATTGCATTTTACGCATCAGCCCGGCAACTAGCGGCCCCATGAATCCGCCGATGTTTACTGTTTGGTAGAAGATTCCCCAGGCCATGGAGCTGTTCTGGCGATTGGTCGCCTTGACCAGCGTGCCCTGGATGCCGGGCTTGAATACGGCGGTGCCAGCCGCCAGGACCAGGGCCCCGGCAAAGAAACCCCAGTAGGTACAGAACCAGGCCATGATCAGATATCCGATGATCTTGATGACCGTTGAGGCAAATATCGTTCGTTTATAGCCATATCGATCGGAAAGGCCGCCGGTGAATACCGGGAGAATGGACTGGACCAGGGCCCAGGACATCAAAATAATACCAAATTTTCCTGGGGTGACACCCAGACCGCCATCCGATTCAGCGTCCGTGGCATACAGGGCGGCAACGGCCTTAACGCCGTAAAAGGCCAGCCGCTCGATCATCTCCATACCACCGCAGATCCAGAAAACATAGCTCAGCGAGCCAATGGCTGCGACCATTCCCAACTGTTTGACATCCTTCATAGAGGTATTAAGATCATTTTCAGACATTGAAGCTCCTGTTGTTTTGAATCATTGACGCAAGTGTCATAGGTATTTTGAAGCCGTTTTTCCACATCTTCGAGGCCGATCTGCCTTTGGCGGGTCAACGTTTGACGTGGAAATTACAATTAAGTGCTCGCTCTATTTTCCTGCGGATGTCATTTTAGGTTATTTTGAGAAAATTTCAAGGTTGTAATGGTGGTTTTTTTGTTTGGGTAATTCTGGGCTGGAAAGATAGGAAGGGTGGGTGATTTAGGGAGATGGATGTTGATTTATGATTTCTCTATGTGGACGCCCGTTTACCGGGGCTCGGATATCGTGGGCATTGGGTTCGGATCATTCATTTTTCGGGGCACTGGGCCGATGGCATCCGAAGCTGGGGACGCCGGTTGTTGCCTTGGTGGTTCAGGGCCGATTGGCGTTGGTGATCGTACTACTGGCGGGTATTGTCTATAGCCATGTTACCTATTTTACCATAAAGACCCGAAGGGTCGTTTCGTTTTCTCCCCGTAGAGGTGTTGTATGTAATCTATAATCATATTGCCGGGAGTGGGGTTCCTTTGGTGATCACCTGGTCTTCGGTGAGGCCCAGTTTTTTGGCTTTCTGTAGGCTAAAGGGGATGATGGCTTTGATGGGGTATTTTTTGTTGTCGGGGTTGTAGTGCCAGTCGCCGGAGGTGTCGGTGGTGATTTTTGAGCCGTGGGTGTAGGGGTTTATCAGGGGGTTTTTGATATATGGGCTTTTGCCCTGCTTGCCGGTTAACGCGCCCCAGCCGTTTGAGAGGTCGGGCATTTTGCCGTTGTCGATGTAATATGCATGAACGGCAATACAGGCCGAGTTGGCATTGGCTTTGAGGATTGATATCTTATCGGTATTGGTTGGGGGTGTTTTTAAATTTTCGTCCAGCCGGGTGACTTTGCTTTTGGTTCTGTGTATTATCGTGGAATTGTCATCGTCTCGGGTTATGGTCATGACATGTTCGCTGCTGGCATTAACCACCAGGCCGGTACGAGTATCAAGCTTGATGATATGTTCGATTGTTTCATAGGACATTTCTTTATGGCGTGATTTGGTCAATAGCTCTAAAGTTGCGATATTGCCATCAATACTAATAAGTTTATAATTGATGTCAAAAGGCTCCTGCTGCCGTTTCCACGTATCATTAATCCTGGCTGGTTTTTTGGGCAAGTACGGCATGGCAACCCTTGGAATGTTTTTGATCACATTATCAATCATCGGATTATTATCCAGGTCCCGGTCGGAATCATGGTCGATAAGGTACTTTTTAAATCCGGCGATGAATTCTTTCCAGTTGGCAATTTCGGTGATTTCCCCGTCAGGACTGAGCTTGTATGTAACAGGGTGATCGGTCATATAGGCGTACAAAAACTCAAATAAATGATACTTATCAATATTCTCAAAGTTTCCGGGTGATATTGTAAAGGTGTGGTCACACACAGGGGAGTCATTTATAAAGACTTTGAAAACGACCTTGTCAATTGCAACTTGCACAAGATATGCACCATCTGAAAGGCCCTCTAAGACTTTATAACGATATTGGGTCTCCGTGGGGTGACTTTGTTCGGAGGAGTGAGGGGGTGGAGTGGTTTTGTTCTTTTCCTCTTGAGTCATATCATAGTTGACCTGGTACTTAAAGATCTGGCCGGGCTGGAGGTTCAAGCGGAGATTGACCTGTGTTTTGGGTTTGAGGAGTTTGTATTTGATCATGAGACGGCTTATCCCATCATTTTTTGTGCCGGGATTATATGATAATCCTACAATGCCAATACGGCCGGCACCGGTTCTGAAAAGATAGTAGTTGTAGCCGGGATTTCCGCCGTGGATGGTTTGGCCGCTGGTGAGTTTAGCTCTATTAGTTTTTGAGATTTCCTTAGGGTCAGGTTTCGACCACTGGTCCTCGGTTGCTATTGTGACGGCCATGTTGATGGTTGTGAGGCCGGGGGTGATAATCGCATCAACACCTTCTGAATCTGCCCAGCGGCGGACGGCCTGTTTATTTTTCATGTCCAGTTCTTTGGGGACCTGGATGATACGTTCGGTTTCAAAGTCGATGCAGTGAACGGTGCCGTCTTTAAGGTCTTTGTAAGTAAAGCCGACGGTCTCTTCAAATGAAAATGTATCTTCTTTAAACGCGTCGGCCATCATGCCGGCGGCACTTTGCTTCATCGTAAAACGTGAGACATATTTGCTGTCATTGACTTTCGCAGAAGGGGCGGTGGGTGTTACAGGTTTGGGCTTGGGCGATAAAGTTTCTTCCAGATCCTTAAGAATTTCATTTCGGATTTCTTGAGGATCACCGCTGAACTTTTTTACCTGCTCCTGGTACATTTCCAGAAGGTTTTCCGTGACGAGTTTCACGTTATTGGCTTTTGCGAATGCTATGGCCCGAATGTTACGCTCGGCGTCCGATTTGTGACCCTTACAGAGTTTTACAAGCGCATCGCCTGTCGCATTTTTCCAGGTATCATATTTTTTGTTTAGCGCGTCCAGTCCTATTGCTTCGGCGGTCATCGTTCGGGCGCGTTTTGCGTTTTCTATGATGGCTTTATAGTCAAAGGCCAGCTTCCAGGTGCCGGCATCCTTAACCCCGCGCATCGGCCATAGATAATACTTCTGACTGTCAAGCGGCATCAGCGAATAAACCATACAGTGCGCATCGTCAACCGCATTGATCTCCATGACCCGCAAGGGCATACTTCCATTATGGCCGGAGAACATCCCACCGGCGGAGAATAACATTGTTGCGAATTCTTTATCCTGCTGATCTTCACAATGCAAAAGACTCAAAACGGCCTGGGTTTCATTATTGCAAGCGGCCTTATAGAATTTCTGCATCAGGGTTTTGATTTCTGCTTTAGTTTTATTGTCCAATGATATTGGCTCTGTTTTATTAAAGCGTTGCTGGCAAATCTTGAATATCTGGTCGACGTCGCTTGCATATTGTGAATTGGCAAGTGACTTCAGTGTCCAGGTCTCCTCCACTTTTTGGAAGTAATACCAAAGAAATATTCCTTCTCGCCATACCGGGGTGAGGGCTATTGCCTCATGACCTCTGACATGAACTTCCCTGATGACTGACATATCGAAGCCTAAGTTGAGTGCCCGCTTTCGCTCTGTGTTTACCTCTTGAAGATGTCCTTCTATGGGGATATGATCGCCAACCTTTTCGATAAATTTGATGCCTTTTATCCAGGGCATTTTATCAAAGCGGTTTGTCTCAATATTTTCGAAGAAGGTTTTAAGGGTTTCCGTCGCATACTTCTTGTCGAACACGGATGATGTCTGCTCTGTCTCTTTGTTTGTTTTTTCCTGCCAGGCAATCGTCGCATCGGAAAGTTTAAGCAGATTTGCGACACTTAATAATTCCCTTGGTTCCTTATAGCCCTGTGTGCCCAGATCACCAATGTTAACATTGTGCCATTCGTTGATTATTTTTATCATTCTCTTTGTTTGACCAAATACGCCTTGCATCGTACGATAATCATCTGCCATCAACTGTATCTTTTTTGGTTCTGATAATTGACGCATATATCTTACAAAAACATCGGTTGCTTCATCTGGTGACATATGCTTTTGAATTGCATTGATGACATTTTCTCCCATGAAGTGAGCTTTATAGCTAATTTCAGGCGTAAAAATCTTACCGTATAATTTTAGAATCTGTGGTTTTAATTTAACAATCTCAGCCGAATGCTCCTGTGAGAATTTAGTACCACTTGATTGACGACTCAGCAATACTGCTGCAAACTTTAATTTCAACTCGTCTGAAAGTTCATTGAAATCAACCGGCCATATATTACGAACAGTGGGCCACCATATCCAGGGTCGACTATCGGCGGTCAGTTCCCATAAAATCTGAGCCCTGGCATCGTTTTTTTTTCGTGTTAAAGTCAAAAGACAATCACGTACAATTTTATAATTATCAGATGTTAGAACTAATTTTTTTAATCTATCAATATGCTCTGGCTTAAGCTTATCATTACATGACCAAAAAATAATAGAATTATTCTCTTGAAGTAACTTAGTCTCGATTTGTTTTGGACTTTGAGCATCCATCTCCATTATGTCCAGTAACTGCTCGGCAGATTTGAGCTGTCCACATATAAGCCCAAGTTTTATCCCCGTTTTTTTCGTGTATAATATCTTACTCTTACTCCATCTGTTTATCGCATCGAACAATTTTGTTTGAACATCAGGACTGAGCTCCTCCAGTTTGTTTTTTATGCAAAAGGTGCTTAAGACGTTATATATCTCTCTAATAGCCTCCGTTCCTCTGACAATATTAATAACTTTAAGTGCTTCTTCAGGGCTCTTGTATCGATAGTTGTATATGGCATTTTTAGTTTTTCCTTCCAGACCAAGTCTTATTGCCATTTCATTAAGCATATTTTTCACTTCAGCCTGCGCCTCTGCGTGGCGAACAACGATACCCTTAAACACCTTTTCATAGCGATCTTCACCTACTGAGACGTGCATTATAGTTCGACCTGGCAAATTCCCTAAGCAATAATCCATACATATCGCATCTCCAACTCGTTTTGTTTTTTGGGATTGGGCAATATGCCTGTTACCATACGTATCGTAAACGATGACATCAGCGTACGACTGGCTCATTGGAAATTCATCATATGTTATGGTAAAGCTTGCGCCTGGAATACCTCCGCCAGACCTTTTGTCTGCATTAAACTGCAACAAAAAATCAAGACCGTTCCATTGCTGTTTTTTCAGTTCACCTACAACAAAAGGTCCGTCAAACACAACCTCAGCGCCATTAAACTTCTCACCATAATACCTCAGAACAGAATCAACAGCGTCAATACTATCATCAAAACCAGTCAAATACATTCGTTGCGAATACATGTCCTTATCACCCTGTCTATAAATATCTCTATGGGAAGTGCCCCAAAAAGGATGATTATTTTTACCAGGATCTTTAAAGTATGATACTATAAGATCGTCAATGCCATTGATCTCAAAGACCAAATTTGTATGTAACTTAACTTTGTTACCCAATATCAAACTGAAACTTTCAAAGAAATATGGATTCTCACCAAGCTTATTTCCCTTGGCGTCATAAATATAATCACCGCCAAACGGAACTACACCAAGCAGCTTAATATCCGCAGGGCCTTCTCCAAGATTTTTTGACCAATTATCCCTAGAGGAATTACCGGTTGGCACAAGCTTAAAATCAATGACCTTTTCTTTTTCCGATCCCAAAATTTTCGTATATAGACCTTCATGACGGGTGTGATAGCCTGGCATTTTGGCCATTATGTTATGTTCTTCATACCATGTTTTGTATTGGTAATTGCCATTTGAATCGGTAATCGTGGTGAATTTGCCGTTATTATATTGCTTGTCGTCTGCGACTATTGCACCGGCAACAGGTTGGCCGGTTTTAGCGTCAGTGACAGTACCCCTGATAATAAAACCGGGTGGCGTGGTGTCGGCCTTTGCCATCGGCAATAAAGTTACCGCGGCGAAGATAATAGCTATCAGCCCAAAGACGCCAAGTTTGGCGGATTTTGGTAGGGGGTGGGTTAGCATGTGCTTGATTCGGCCGGTGAGGGCGGATTTTGATTCAACGACACCGATGAGGCGGAGGCCCAGGGCAGGTTTGCTCCAGACGAGTTTTGAGACGTTGAGGAGGGTTTCGGGGTAGTCCAGGGCGTTTTTGCCCATGGCGACCAGGACCCTTTCATCGACGGCCTGCTCGCGGGTGCGGCGGATGATGGCGTTGGCGAGCCAGAGGAGCGGGTTGTAGAAGTAGGCGATTTGCAGCAGGGTTTGGATGAGAGTGACCCAGAGGTCGCCGCGTTTGATGTGGGCCAGTTCGTGCATGAAGATGGCGTCGACCTGGGATTCGGTGAGGTGGCCGGTGAGGTTGTCGGGGATGAGGATGGTTGGGCGAATGAGGCCGCAGACGGAGGGGCTTGCGGTGTTGGGGGAGATTTTCAGGGTGATACGGCCAGATAAAGCAGCCCCTTTATCGTTCATATTCATTTTTTTAGCGCAGCGGGAAAGTTGGGCGAGCAGATTTTCATCGGCGCCGGTGGCCTGGCGGATGAGGTTTTTGACGAAGAGGATCCGCTGGATCAGCAGGGTGGTCATTAACAGGACGGCGATGAGCCAGCCGAGTGTGGCGAATGACTGCCAGGGGATGGTTTGTGGTGGCTGTGCTTGAAGTATGGGAGTGGTAGGGGTAGTTTTTGCTGGGATTGCTGGGTTGGTTTTTGGAATTGCAGGTGCAATTTGTGGTGTATAACCTTCCGTGTGGGCACTACCTGGCTGGACAGTTTCGGCGGTAAAAACAGGTATTTCTGTTGATATTGGAGAGTTTTTAGCGAATTTTTCAGATGTTGGTGTGGGTATTGGGTTGTTTTGTATAGAATGATCAGCTTGCTCCTGGTGTTCAGCGGTGACAACGGCCGGCTCGGGATTTACTGGAGTTGCCTGGGGTTTATTTTCAGCCAGGGTGGAAATTGCAGGTTGGGGCAGCAGGTCGGCGAGCCAGTAAGCGGGGCCGTAGGGCAGGGCTAAACCGACCGGCAGAACCAGTTTGACCAGTAGGAGCATCCAGAGGCCGTAGCGAACGACTGCCCGGACTTTTTTGCGCAGAAGGGTGTCCAGGACGACGAGGATGAGGATCAACAGGCTCGATTGTATGAGCATGATCCATGAAAACTGGATGAAATTGATGCTAAAATCGTTAAATAGTGATAGAAAATTCATTTTTTACTCCTACCGGTAAGTACCGGAACCGTATTAGCGGGTCGCAAGCCTCTTCATAAAGACGCAAACTTGTGGCATGTGTTACTTAAATTTCTTCTTCCTCTGTCGAATAAGCTCTTCCAGCTTGTCGAATTCGGTGCTGGGGATATCTTCGTTTTCGACCATGAACTGCATCATCGGGGTGATGGCCCCCTGAAACGCCCGCTTAATCGTTCGGGCGATTTCGCTTTTCTGGGCCTGTTGCTGGGTGATGGCGGTGCTGTAACGGTTCAGATTGCGGACTTTTTCGACGACGAGCAAATCCTTTTTGACCATGCGATCCATCATGGTTTTAACGGTGGTATAGGCCCATTTTTTCTGATCGGCCAGGGCCTCCTGCACCTCCGGGGCGGAGCAGGGTTCCTTTTTCCAAACCACCTGAAGGATGGTCCATTCGGTTTCAAATAAGTCCAATTCATGTTTTTTCATGGCTGTTTTTCCCTTTTGAAAGCAACTTAGACGCCAGCGTCATCAGTATATTTGAAGCTCGTTTTCCGCATTTTAAAGGCTGATTTTAGATACGCTAAACGACTTTTGACGTGGACATCAAATTAAATGCCCTCATGAAAATTAATAAAACGCCGATAGAGACCTATAAACGCCGTTTATTGATCCATATTTACTTTCCGGCGAGGATTTTCCCGAAACCCACGCGATGACTTAAGTAAAGTATACTCTACTAGAGTAGAGGCGTCAAATAAAAATTATATTTTTCAATAATATTTTTTGGGAGACAAAGGCGGGTGCTGTAATGGCGCGTAGGAAGGGATATAAAAACAGCCGGGGCTACAAAATGTAACCCCGGCTATTGATTCTTGAAAGGACTGCCTCTTTCGCGTCGGCAGTCCTCTTTGGATCGTTTCTGCTTTTAAGCGGGCCAACAGACCCACTTCAGGAACTAGATGTCCTGTGGCTTGACGGTACTGCGACGATTGGCATCCGTCCGTTTGACAGCAGCGTCGATGCAGCTATAGACTTCTTCAGAGATCGTCTGAATGGCATCTGCACTGCACATGTAGCCTTTTTCCTTGATGTAGGCTTTGACTTTGCTGGCAACGACCAGGACATCCCTCTGGACAGCCTTCTTCTTTGTTACGACTTTTTTCTTAGCAGCTTTTTTCTTCGTTTTCTTCTTGGCCATAGTTTTATCCTCCGTGAATAAAAGACCACGCGATTTACGAAACGCACACTCAACTCTTAAGTATGCTCTCTATAACGTAATTCTTACCGTGTGCATCGGCAAATGCAACAAAAATTATTTAAAAAAGTTAAATATTTTGCATTTATAGGGCAATTTGGGGCCATTATTGAAAATAAATTGCTCGAAATGCCTCTTTGGAACCCTTTTTCGATTAGTAAGGTCTTTTTTTGACGCCTGGGTCATCACTATATTGTCGCTTATTTTCCACATTTTGAAGGCTGAATTGAAACAGGCAAAACGACTTTTTATGTGGGAGTGATGGTAGGGTTTGAAGCGGGGGCTGGCTTCCATTGAACGGCAAAGATCGCCGCGTCTTTTTCTCCCTGATGAGGGGATGTATTTTCATTGACAGGCCCATAGTTATAGATATGATGGGGACATTATGAGTAATACACCAATAAATGAATATGAGCAGGCCCGACTGGATAAAGTAACAAAGATTCGCGAATTGGGTGTGGACCCCTACGGCGGGCGATATCCGGATACCGAGGCGGCCTCGGCGATCGTTGAGAAATATGACCCGGAGAATGAAGAGCAGGTGGTTCGTGGGGCAGGGCGTATCGTGCTGTTCCGTGATATCGGCCGATTGATCTTTATTACCCTGCGCGATTGGACCGGGACGGTCCAGATCGGGCTGAGTAAGAAACTGCTGGGCGATGACTGGGCGGTGGCCAAGCTGCTGGACCTGGGCGATATTGTCGGGGCAGCGGGATCGCTGGGTAAGACCAATACCGGCGAGGTGACGATCTGGGTCACGGATTTTAAGCTGTTGTGCAAGGCGACGGTACCGCCGCCGGAGAAATTTCATGGCCTTCAGGATGTGGAGCGGCGATATCGTCAGCGATATGTGGATTTATTTTCGAACCCGGAGGTGATGGATACGTTCAAGAATCGCAGCCAGATCATTCAGTCGATCCGCTCGATGCTCCAGGATAAAGGGTTTATGGAAGTGGAAACGCCGATGATGCAGTCGATCGCCGGTGGCGCAGCGGCCAGGCCCTTTAGCACGCATCATAACGCCCTGGACATGGACCTCTTTCTTCGAATCGCCCCGGAGCTGTATCTCAAACGACTGCTGGTCGGGGGGATGGATAAAGTGTTCGAGATCAATCGGAACTTTCGAAATGAAGGGATCAGTACGCGGCATAACCCGGAATTTACGATGTGCGAGCTCTACCAGGCGTATGGCGATTACAATGTCATGATGGACCTGATGGAAGAGATCATCTGTGAGCTGGTTGTCCAGCGGAGCAGTACGATGCGGCTGCCGTTTGACGGCCGTGAGATCGATTACAGCGGCCCCTGGGCCCGGCGAACCTACGCGGACCTTTTTGCCGAGCATGTGGGTTGCGAGATCAGTGATATTGCCCGGATACGCGAGATCGCCCGGACACTGGAAATTGGCGAAAAGCAGATGGCCGACGCGGTGGTGGCCAATGAATTGTTCGAGCATTTTGTGGAGGACAAGCTGGTTGACCCGACGTTTGTGATCGACTATCCGGCGGAGCTGTGTGTTTTGACCCGGCGTAAAGTGGACAATCCTGAGATTGCCGAGCGGTTTGAGATGTATATCGCCGGAATGGAAATCGCCAATGCCTATACCGAACTGAATGACCCGGCGATCCAGGAAGAGAATTTCCGGTCGCAGCTTAAAGGTCAGGAAGAGACCGAGGCCCAGATGGATGAAGATTTTGTCATGGCCCTGAAATACGGGATGCCGCCGGCGGGAGGTTTGGGCTTTGGGATCGATCGGCTGGTGATGTTGATGACCGATTCGCCTTGTATTCGCGAGGTGATCTTGTTCCCGATGATGCGGCCAGTCGATTAGCCGTGAATAAAAAAGAGACTATGAATCACCAACACACAAGGGAAGAGGCAAGTCCTCTTTTATTGGCTGTGTGGTATTTTGTATAGGATATGGCCTGTTCAGCTCTCTTAACCGCATGGGCATCGTCCAACCTACCTGCGCAAGTATGACGCCAGCGTCATAAGTTTTTTTGATACCCATTTTCCGCATCTTAAAAGCTGATTTGAACCATGCAAATCGACTTTTGACGTGGGAGTTAAGTATATTAATGTATAAAATATTTCTTTGTTTACGGTATCTTTGTAAAAGGCGGATCGCTTTTTTTGGTACGGCGGCCGTGATGTTATCGGTGGCACTGCTGATTATCATCACCAGTCTGTTTACCGGGTTCATCCATCTATTTGAAGACCATTCGCAACGATTCTGGGGGCAGGTGATCGTTGGGATCGACATTCCCAGTACCGATTACAAGACGCTGATCGATACGCTGGAGCAAAACCCGGCCATTGAAACCGCCCGGCCCCATATGACCCACGGGGGGTTGCTCTACCTGGGCGAGGGGAAAGCTCGCGGCGTGCAGTTGGTGGGGATCGACCTGTCGCGTCGTGCGCGTGACGATTATTTTCGGGCGGGGTTATTACTTCAGAGCCAGGTCCAGGGGGTTCCGACATTTAACCTTTCGGATGACGCGAAGACGAAGTCCCGCGCATGGCTCCAGAAGAAAATGGAGCGGATCGGACGAACCGGGCAAACCATTGATGATAAAGACTTACCGATCGGGGCGATCGTTGGTATTGGTGTGCTTGGGCAACCGGACGACCTGACGGATGAATATGATAAGGCGGCGATCGCCAGGGAGCTCGCTGATCGAACAGACCCGATGGTTATTACCCTGGGGAAATCTGGCGATAAGGCCTCAGACAGCGCACCGGAGAAATTGAAGCGAACCTGCTGGCCGGTGGATGTGGTTCAGATCGGTCAGCATCATTATGATTCTGCGACGGTTTATCTTCCGATCGAGTATCTGATGGAATTAACCGGGACCGTCGATGGCGATGGTGTTTTACGCAGTGGCGTTCAGGTTCAAATTACCGGGAAGCCGGGTTATGCGACCGAGGATGTGATTGCCGCGACCCGGGCGGGGTTGGGTGTTTTTGGCCGGACGGTTCTTAAATGGCCGGATCATATTATTGCCAGCATTCCGGTGGTCGCCTCCCTGGAGATTGGGCCGGTGCGCGACCTGACGCGGGAATTTAATAAGCAGCTGGTCATCTTGCAGGTGATCGTTGGATTTATCTGCCTGGTCGTGGCGTTATTGATCTTTGTTATTTTATTGATGATCGTGATGCAAAAGCAGCGGGACATTGGCATTATTCGCGCGTTGGGGTGTTCACGTTGGGGGGTGGCGTGGATCTTTCTGGGCTATGGGGCCTGCATTGGACTGGTCGGATCGGGGCTGGGCGTTGGACTGGGGATATGGGCCACCTGGCATATTAATGGGATCGAAGGTTTTTTGAGCCAGCTATTGGGATTTAAGATCTGGAAAAGCGGCGTGTATATGTTCAGCCAGATACCGGATAGGGTGGACGTCTCCTCCCTGTTGTGGATTGTGATCGTTGGGATCGTTACCGCGACCCTGGGGGCATTTTTGCCGGCGGTGCGAGCGGCCCGATTGCAGCCGGTGGTGACATTACGACATGAATAAAGAGGCATAAAACGGTAGAGGCCCTTCACTGATGTTCAAATATTTACTCATATGGCGATATTTAATTCGCAAACGAATCACCTCCATTGCGATCGTTGCGGTCATGCTTTTGGTCATGCTGATCCTGGTGGTCTTGAGTGTCATGTCGGGACTGCTTCAGGAGACGCGGGATCGGAATCATCAGTGGACGGGTGATATTGTCATTTCGCGTGACTCGCTGGTGGGCTTTCCTTATTACCAGGAGTTTATCGATTCGTTGGTCAGCTGCGATCTGGTGGACTCAGCGACCCCGATGATCAAGACCTTCGGGTTGCAGAATTATGACTCAGAGCCGCTGGTGATTTTTGGGATACGGCCCATTGAATTATGCCGGGTGACGGATTTTGCCCAGACCCTTCATTATCAGAAAGACAGAAAACCGTTGAGCCTGAACCTGGGCGACCTGTACCGCGATTTACCGAGTGATGAATTTTCTGAAGAAAATAAGCGACGGGGCGTTATCTGGGCGACCCATTCGATCGGGCGTCCGCAATTTGATAATAATATCGAATGGGACGGGCACTATTTTGACGAGATAATCCTTCCGCTCGACATTACCGTTTTTGGCGTGAGCAGTCGCGGCAAGTTGATCGGCTCGGCGATGGGCGAATCGCAGCGGTTCTGGTATGTGGACGATTCGGTGAGCGGCCTGGTGGATATTGACACTTCGTCTCGCTATGTGGATTTTGACGAGCTGCAGAATTTATGCTGGATGGCGGGGCAGGATAACCGCCCCCCCCGTGCGAATGAGATACGGATCCGTTTGAAAGAGGATGTCGCATTGTCGGCGGGTCGGCTTCGGGTTATAAAACGGTGGGATGATTTTGTTAAGACGCGACAGGATGCCGGCCAGGGGGATCTGCTGGGGGATTGTACGGTGCAGACCTGGAAGCAATACCGGCGGAGTTTTATTGCCCCGATGGAAAAAGAAAAAAGTATGATGATCATGGTCTTTGGTATGATCGCGGTGGTGGCGGCCTTCATTATTTTCATTATTTTCTATATGATCGTCACGGAGAAGATCAAAGACTTTGGTATTATTAAGAGCGTGGGGGCCAGTAGCTGGATGGTGAGCCAGATCTTTTTGGGATTTGGTGCCCTGGTGGGAACTATCGGGGCGATCTTGGGAACGGGTTTGGGATGTGCGATCGTGATGAACAGTAACCGGATCGAAGATTTTATGTTTCGCTGTTTTGAATTTCGATTATGGCCGCCGGACATGTATGCCATTGATAAAATACCCGATGTGGTCAATGTCTCCGAAGCGGCCATTATCGCCGGGATCGCTATTCTGGTTTCAATGGTCGGCGCGGCCTTGCCGGCCCTGCGAGCGGCCCGCTTGAATGTGGTTGAGGCGCTGCGTGTTGAATGAAAAAGCAAGAAAATGTTAAAAATAAAAAAGAAACAATTTATTTGCATCATGTTGATATTATGTTTCGTGAGCTTGCTCTCGACAGAGGGATGTGGGTTAAGTGAGCGACATTATCAAGAGGTGGCCTATGGAATCATATTAACAATCTCTTCGTTTTCTATTTCAATATTAGTAATGATGTATACCAATAACGCCAGTCAGAAAAGACATAACGAAATAGCGTTGGGCGTTTCACTGTTTGGGTTGTGTTGCATCGCTGTCGTTATTATTTTATCCATGAGTGATTATTATCTAAAAATGTGTATGGGTGAAGGGACTGGTTTTGGAATATTAACATCTTGTGTATTATTGAAAAACAGAAAGAATAACCACGAAGAACACGAAGATAATAAGAAAAACGTAAGCGTTCACACAATTGTAAAATAATTTCCGCCGAAGGCGGTTCCTCTAAGCAAGCCCGAAGGGCTAA
>JAIPFO010000041.1 GCA_021736565.1 Phycisphaerae bacterium
TGGCACCGCGTTTACCGATAAAAAGGAACTCAAAAAATATCTTCATCTTCTGGAAGAGGCGAAAAAACGGGACCATCGTGTTATCGGAAAGAAATTGGACCTTTTCAGTTTTCAAGAGGAAGGGCCCGGGTTTGCTTTTTATCATCCCAAGGGTATGGTCATCTGGAATGAGATGCTCAAATACTGGCGGGAAGAACATGACCGGGACGGCTATAGTGAGATCAGTACTCCGATTATTCTTAATGAAGCCCTTTGGCATCAGAGTGGTCATTGGGATAATTATAAGGAAAATATGTACTTTGTCGATATCGATGAGGTTGACTATGCCGTTAAGCCAATGAATTGTCCCGGCGGTTGCCTGGTCTATAAATCCAGACCGCATTCCTACCGCGAGTTACCGATGCGAATGGCCGAGTTGGGATTGGTGCATCGTCATGAACCCAGTGGTGTTTTGCATGGCTTATTTCGAGTCAGGCAGTTTACCCAGGATGACGCCCATATTTATTGCACCGTCGAACAGATCAAAGATGAGATTATCGGCGTGATCGAGTTGACATTTCGGCTTTACCGTAAATTTGGCCTTTCCGATGTGAAAATGGAACTCTCGACAATGCCTGCCAAGCGTATTGGAAGTGACCAGATGTGGCAACAGGCGACTGATGCCTTGAAAGATGCGTTGGAAACCAAAGAGATCGACTACGTTTTGAACCCGGGAGACGGCGCATTTTACGGCCCGAAAATCGATTTCCACGTTCGCGATTGCCTGGGACGGTCATGGCAGATCGGAACGATTCAGCTTGATTTTTCGATGCCGGAGCGATTTGACCTGACCTATGTTAGCCCTGAGAATACCGAAGAGCGACCGGTGATGATTCATCGGGCACTTTTGGGGTCACTGGACCGGTTTTTCGGGATACTGATAGAGCATTATGCCGGGGCATTCCCCTTGTGGCTGGCCCCGGAGCAGGTTCGAATTATGCCGATCAGTGAAAAGACCAATGACTATGGTGACAAAGTCTATCGGCGATTGAAGGACGCGACTCTGCGGTGTACGATTGATAAAGCCGATGACAAAGTGAATGCCAAGATCAAGCGTGGCCATGACCAGAAATTGCCTTACATGTTGATTGTCGGGCCTTCTGAAAGCGAAAATGGAACCGTTATGGTGCGGGTCAGAGGCCAGAAACAGCAAGTTGAGATGAGCGTTGATGGATTTATTGCCCAGGCGTCCCAAGAGATCAAAGAGCGTTGTATAGCGTTGTCAGGAGTGACCGGCGAGCCGGAGTGATTTGCGTATTTATTAAAGATTTTTAGAGTCCCGGCCCATGCCGGGTGAGTGTGATATGGACGCGAACGTTCATTATCATTTTATATTTTTTATGGCGACGCCAAACGTCGATAGTAACCAGGACATTGCCTGCGTAAAACCAGAAGCATGGTGGCAGGTAATTTCTGACGATGGCGTCTATATTGAAAGGAAAGGTGACTGCCCATAGCATCGAAGAATTTGAGAATTAACGAGCGGATTCGAGTTCCGAAAGTTCGACTGATTGACGACCAGAACAATCAGTTAGGTATTGTCAGTACTCTGGAAGCCATGGATCGGGCACGCGAAATCGGAATTGATCTGGTGGAGGTTGCGCCAAGCAGCGATCCGCCGGTGTGCCGCCTTATGGATTATGGCAAATGGAAGTATGACCAGAAGAAAAAAGAACACAAATCCAAGGTTAAACAGCACAATGTGGTTCTGAAGGAAGTGCGTCTGCGACCCAAAATTGACCAGCATGATCGCGACTTCAAGCTTAAGCAAGCCCGTCAATTCCTTGAAAAAGGAAGTAAGGTGCAATTTACTATGTTGTTTCGCGGGCGCGAAATGATGCATCTGGGCCGGGCGATGGAAGTGTTTGACTATATTGCTGAGGAATTTGGTGAATTGGGTAAGGTTGAAGTGCCTGCCAGGCGACAGGGGCGTCGTATGACCATGGTCATGGCACCCAGTGCAGCAGCCAAATAGTTTCACCCGCAGATGTTTCCGCAATTCTTTTTTTGCATAGATACCGTAATATTTTATTGTGTCTGTAGCAATTTGATTGCGCAGGGGGTTGGACTCGCTTAGAAACGGGCTGGGCCTACCTGATGTGGTAGCCTGTGTAAAAAAAATTAGGAGACAGAGAGATTTTCTTGCCATCCTAAATATTATTTGTTATAGTATCTCCTTCCATGAAAATTACCCGTGGGTAAATATTTACGGAACGTCTTATTTTACAGTACTTTAGAGAAAGAAAAGTTAACATTATGCCGAAGCAAAAAACACACAAAGGATTAGCTAAAAGAGTTAAAATTACCGGGACCGGTAAAATAAAAAGAAAAAGAGCTTTTAGCGGCCACTTGATGAGCAGTAAATCAGGCAACCGTTGTCGTAGTCTGAGATCGATGACGGGTATGTCAAAAGCTATGGCCGCCAAGACCCGCCGTGCTTTGGGGGCCTAAATCAATAAAAACAGAGACACTTGTCTGTTTGAATAAGTGCCCTGTTGTATTATAAAACATAATTATAATTGACACCCAGTACTAAAAGTAGTGTGGTGGGTTGATCCCTGTAGTGGATCGACATTTTATGCGTCAATTATGACTTTTGACGTAACTATCAAAATAACCTGCTTCTCGGCTTCCAGCTGCCGCCAGTAGGTTTAAAAGCGAGCATTGCTGTTCATATACCCTGTGGGTTGAACTTTTTTCAATGTTCCAGACACCCGTAACTGTTGTTGCGGTTTTCAATTAAAATGAAAGGAAGCTGAGATGCCAAGAGTACGTAAAGGCGCCGCCCGGAATAAGGCCAAAAACAGGTTGTTCAAAGCAGTTCGCGGTTATCGTGGGCCTCGTAGTAAGAATCTTCGTTTGGCCAAAGAGGCGTTTATTCGCGCAGCGGTCAGTGCGACCGGTGACCGTAAACGCAAAAAACGTGATTTCCGCAGATTGTGGATCACCCGTATCAGTGCTGCTTGTGTCGCACGAAAAATTCGCTATAATCAGTTCATCGGGGGGCTGAAACTGGCCCAGGTTTCTATCAATCGCAAGATGCTCTCAGAAATGGCGATCCATGATACCGATGGTTTCGACAAATTGGCAGAAATGGCCCAAAAAGCAAATGGTTGATCTGGCACATAAAGTGCTATCAAATCGGTCGACCATTCGGACCGAATAAAATTGTTGAACTCAAAGCGGGAGGCCACCTAGGCCTCCCGTTGTTTTATACTAAAAAATATGGAAATGTAATGGCTGACGCTCTCGAACAATTTAAGCAGGTGGGTAAAAATGCCCTTCACGACCTCAAAGCAGTTTCCAATCTGGAGCAACTTGAGCAGTTTCGTGTTAAGTATCTCTCCCGAAAAGGAGAAGTGACCAATCTTCTTGGGTTGCTGGGTAAAATGCCCAAAGAGCTTCGTCCGCAGGCAGGCCAGTTGGCCAATTCAATTAAAAAAGAGGTCATCTCGGCGTTTGATCAGTTTCAGGACCAGTTCAAAGCCGGCCAGAAGGCCCCCGTCTCTGGTCCCTTGTTTGATGTGACGTTGCCCGGTAAACCAACCGGGCAGGGTGCCAGTCACCTGATCACTAAAACCGTTGATGAACTCCTGGAAATTTTCGGCAGGATGGGATTTGATATTGGTTATGGCCCGGAGATCGAAGACGAGTTCCATAACTTTGTCGCCTTGAATATCGAAGAGTCGCACCCGGCCCGGGACCCGCTGGATAATTTTTATATCGATGATAATACCCTGCTGCGAAGTCAGACCTCGACGATGCAGATCCGGGTGATGGAAAATACCGAGCCGCCCATTCGTATTGTCGCACCCGGAAGGGTCTTTCGCCCCGACAGCGTTGATGCGACTCATATGTTCATGTTCCATCAGATCGAAGCGTTGGTTGTGGATGAAGGTGTGAGTATGATCGACCTGAAAACGACGATTGACCAGTTTATTCAGGTCTTTTATGGCGAAGGGACAACATGGCGATTCCGTCCCAGTTTCTTTCCGTTCACCGAACCCTCGGCCGAAGTGGATTTACTGGTGCAAGATAAGAATGGTAAGGATTTCTGGTTGGAGATGGGCGGTTGCGGCATGGTGGATCCTAACGTTTTTAAAGCGGTAGGTTATGACCCTGAAAAATACACCGGCTGGGCTTTTGGCTTTGGCATTGAACGCCTGGCCATGCGGAAATATGGCATAACGGATATTCGGCTGTTCTATGAAAATGACCTACGTTTTTTGAATCAGTTTTGATGTGAACGCCTCTTCCGTCTGACGCCGGGGTTACGTCGCTTGTGAAGTTGTTTTTCCCATTTCGAAAGTTGACGATTATGTCCAGCGTTCGTCCGCCAAAGGTTTCAGATGGGTCTCTGGCTGGCGGAGAAGTAAAGCATCGGGTGAATCATGTTTGAAATTTTCACGACGGCCTTTTCGGCAACTTTCCTGGCTATTTTGCAGGTTTTCTTTATTATCATTACCGCCGGTGTACTGGTTCGCGTTCGGATCATAACCTCCGATCACATAAAAAGTCTTACGGCGGTAACGGTCAATGTCCTGCTGCCTTGCCTTATCTTTTCAAAAATCATTTCAACCTTTGACCCGGGTTCATTTCATATCTGGTGGATCCTGCCATTGACGGCTCTTGGGCAGATAGTGATAGGCTTGCTTCTGGGCTGGCTTTTTTTTATCCGGGAGATGCCGGCTAAGAAGAATATGCTGGCCCTGACGAGCTTGCAGAATGCCGGATATCTGATCTTGCCGATGGGGCGGGCACTATTTCACGGTGAAGCGTTTGATAAATTTGCCCTGTACTGCTTCCTGTACATTCTGGGCATGAGTCCCATTCTCTGCCCGATGGGGGAATATCTCTCTACGTCCGCTGAAAATGAAAAAATCAGTTTCAAAGTGCTTCTTACGCCGCCCCTGGTGGCCAATGTGCTGGCCTTGTTGGTGGTTTTTACACATTCTGAGAGGTTGATACCTGGTTTCCTGGAGAAACCTGCCGGGGCGATGGCTGATTCGATCGCTCTGTTAGGGCAGGCGGCGGTCCCACTGGCTAATTTTATTCTTGGGGCCGTTCTCGGGTCGATTACCCTGCGTCTGAAACCCTATGTTTTTGACGCCATCCGAGTCATGTCGGTAAAACTATTCCTGGTCCCCCTGTTTACAGTTATTATCCTGTATTATATCAATTTACACGCCGATTATCCCATATTGGCAAAGTTTCTGATACTTCAGGCGGCAGCAGCCCCTGCTACAGGGATTATTCTACAGGCAAAAAAATATGGTGGCGATATCCAGAAAATCAGCAATATTATGCTCTTGAGTTATATGATGTGTATAATTACAATGCCCTTCTGGATGGCTGTATGGCGCAGCTTGAGCTGAGGGCAGGCATTCGCTCAACAGATTAGGAGACAGACTGTTATGGTAAACTTCAATACGATTGATGAAATATTGGATTATGCAATAGACCAGGAACGTCAGGCGTATGATTTCTACATGAACCTGGCGGGTCGAACTGAAAACAAGCAATTAAAACAGGCCTTTGAAGATTTTGCCCATGAGGAGAAAGCTCATGTGGCGATACTCGAGTCGGTCAAAAAGAATAAGAATCTAATGCCGGATACCGCTAAGGTGTCGGATTTAAAGATTGCCGATTACAGTGTTGATGTGGATGAATCGGACTTGTTGGATGGGGCAGACCTACAAAAAGTCTATATCCTGGCGATGAAAAAGGAAAAAGCGGCCTATAAAATGTATTCCGACCTGGCAATGGCCTGTGACGATGAGAATTGCAAAAAAGCTCTTGAATCACTCGCTCAAGAAGAAGCTCGGCATAAGCTTCATATTGAAATAGAATATGACGAACATTTTTTCAGTGAGAATTGACAAGGTTCAGCGTACGCTGGCCGTTGAATCGATGCGAACAAAGTCATGCCTGATCCATTCGGGTTGGCAAGTTGCAAACGAGTATCAAATGCATTTACATGACCATTTCAAATTATGTCCGACCTGCGGTGGGCGTGACCTCAAGATGCCTTGTGAAAAATCATTGGTGTGTTCTGATTGTGATTTTACCTATTATCATAATACAGGCGCGGCGGTTGCGGGTATTATCGTTCAGGACTCCAAGGTGCTCTTGACGGTTCGGGCGCGAGAGCCCTTCAAGGGGATGTTCGACTTACCCGGTGGATTTATCGACTACCGGGAGGATGCCGAAGTTGCCTTGAAGCGTGAAATCCGTGAAGAATTGAATATTGAAATTTCTCAAATGCAATTTCTCCTGACCGCCCCTAATCTATATCATTACAAGAACGTGACGTATCACATTTTGGATCTCATTTATATCTGCAAACCGGCAAGTTTGTCCAATATTTGCCCTCAGGATGATGTGGAAGACTATCAATTCGTTGACCCACGTCAGTTTGATTTAAAAAAAATGGCATTTGTCTCTACCCGAATCGGCATGGAACGTTATTTAGCCGATTTAAGGGGGTAATGGAATAACCTTAAATGTGGATATTTTTACGTCAAAAGTCAATTTTTGAGCCATATATTGGTCTTTAAGATGCGGATAATGGGCTTCAAGAATACTTTTGGCACTGACGTCAATTTTTACTTGCATTTCCATGGTGATGCCGATATAGTATTCGGCTCAACATGATGTTGAAACATGAAAACACGCACCCGTAGCTCAACTGGATAGAGCATCGGTCTACGAAACCGAAGGTTAGAGGTTCGAATCTTCTCGGGTGTATTTCTTTTCTTGGGGTTAAAAATGAGGTTTTTGACACTCTAAAGCTGTTTTTCCATGTCTTATTTTTTGGCCTTGATCGCGTTATATATCACCGGATTTTGCTCTTTGTCGCACGGTTTGGCAACGGATTTGATATAGTAAATTTCAGGACTGTCATCGGTAGATGAATTATCCCTCCCGGTTGCCCGTTGTGAGCTTTTGCCGGGATATGACGCTGACGCTTACCTTAAAATTTACTTTGTTTCAAATAGATTTACAACCATTTCACGCGATAGCTTTGGAGATGGGGCCACTCTGGTTGACAATGACTGAAGTTGCGCTATAATCAAAAAAAGGCTTGAGTGTTTTTATATTTAAATCATAACTCATCTTAGATGCTAGCGTCAAAAGTATTGTGAAGCGTTAATTCTGGCTTTTAATCAATGTTTTTACTTGTCAATATAGACTTTTGACGCAACCATTATCTGAGTGATTTTGTTGGGTAAGGATTTTAGTAAATGGTGGGCCCTGCTTGGCGGGGTTTGTGATCTTTAAGAACGAAAGAAGGTAAAATAATGATGAACAAAATTAAAAAACTATTTGTGTCATTTCTGGTGATCACCTTTGTTTCGGTTGGCCTGACGGGCTGTACTAAAGAGGAGCCGAAAAAGCCTGGCAATGATCAGCCCATAAAGGAAAAACCCGAACATCCGACTGAACATCCGAACTGATATCGGGGTCTTCGTCATTCTGACGCAGGCGTAAATTGTATCCATTTATGCTGAAGGGAAACTCGTATGACTTTTCAAAGGTTCGTGCTAGTTGCGGTATGGGTCTGTATTGTTATTGCTGGATGCGATCATTCGCCGGATGATCAACAGGGGCAATCCATTTCTTCGGTGCCGGTTTTTTCTAAGGAGATCCAAGCCGGCATAGAAAAACATATCACAGAGCAGACGCGTCTTGGCAACGGCCATATGCGACTCGATTTTGAAGGGGAGCAGCTCGCCCTTAAGCTTGTGAAGGTGCATACGGAGTACCTTGCGAAATTGGGGCCCGGTGAATATTTTGCCTGTGTCGATCTTGCCAGTGACCAGGGAAATGTTTACGATGTGGATTTCTTTCTGAAGGGAGACATTGATGCGATGAACGTCTCGGAAACAACGGTCCATAAAGTCAACGGCAAACCTCTTTATGTCTGGAAGCAGGATCGCGATGGTACGTGGGAGCGAAGACCCGAAGAGAATGCGCCATTGGATTTGCTTGGCGTGATTAAGGGACATGATGAGTTTGAGTTTTTCTATCGTGCCGTTGTTCCCGAGATCCGTGAGGCCGGACGTATGTGGATTCCACTGCCTTCATCGGATGCTTTCCAGACAATTGACATGAAGTCGATTAAAACGCCCGGTAAGCAGGAAACACTGCAGGACCGTGAACATGGCAATCAGGTGCTTTTTTTAAAACTCACTCCTGCCGATAGCCAAAAAACCATCGAGCTGGCTTTTAGAGTCAGGCGTCTTGAGAAGGGCGTTTATCGCGAGGATGTCGATCCGGCACTTTATTTACAGGCCGAAAATCTTGTCCCCAGAGATACCCGGTTCAATCGCATTGCCCAGGAAGTTGTCAACGGCAAGACCGGCGATCTTGTCCGTGCCCGCGCGCTATATGATTATGTGATCAAGGAGATGCGTTATGCAAAATATGGTTCAGGCTGGGGCAAGGGCGATGCGGTATTTGCTTGTGACGCCCAACGGGGCAACTGTACGGATTTTCATTCTTACTTCATTGCCCTTGCAAGGTCTGTAGGTATCCCGGCACGGTTTGCTATCGGTGCATCCATTCCTTCCGAAAGAGACGCAGGAGGCGTGGATGGTTATCACTGCTGGGCGGAATTCTATACCGACGGGAGCTGGTGGCCGGTGGATATTAGCGAAGGGGATAAGTGTTCGAGTTTATCAACTTATTTCTTCGGCCATCATCCGGCCAACCGCATAGAGTTTAGCAAGGGACGCGATCTTGTTTTGGACCCTGGGCCCCAATCCGGGCCCATCAATTTCCTGGCATACCCGGTTCTCGAGGTTGGAGGAAAACCCGAGAAGGTCAAGGTTGAGTTCACGTTTAAACGAACCGTGTCTCGCAAAACATCGGCTCTCTGACAAACTTTTTAATCTGACCGGAAGAACCTTACCCTCTGCCGTGATGCTCGACTGTCATTATTGGCATTGGTTATAGACATCCAAAGCAGCGGGGAAGGGGCCTAGTGCGCGTTGGAAGATGCCCAGAGTGTAGGCGATGGTGAGGCCGTAATTGGCGATGGGGACACCGGCCCGGCGACAATGGAGGATGCGGGTGAGCATTTCCCGGCGATTGGTCATACAGCCACCGCAATGGATCACCAGTTTGAAAGCGGTCAGGTCATCGGGGAAATCATGGCCCTGGATAATGGTAAAATCGAGATCGCCACCGACATACTGATGGAGCCAGCGGGGGATTTTGACCCGGCCGATATCTTCACAGGAGGGATGATGAGAACAGGATTCGCAGATCAGGATTTTATCGCCCGGATTCAGGGTATCGATAGTCATGGCGCCACGGACAAATTCAGAGAGATCGCCTTTGAGGCGGGCAAAGAGGATTGAAAAGGAGGTCATCAGCACCTCCGACGGTGTATCGGCAGCCACCTTGAGAAAGGCCTGACTGTCGGTCACCACCAGGGCCGGCGGACGTTTGAGCCGGTCGAGGGCATCGCGTAGTTCGCGTTCCTTGACCACCATGCAATAGCCGTCATTGTCGAGGATGTCGCGGATGGACTGCACCTGGGGCAAAATAAGGCGCCCCTTGGGGGCTTCCTTGTCAATGGGCACCACCAATACCGCCAGTTCGCCCGAGGGCACCAGGTCGCCGAGAATAGAGGGTGTTTTAATGAATTCTTCCGGTGCGGATTTGACCAGGGCTTCACGCAGGTCGATCAGGCCATTACCCGTATGAGCAATCGTGGCAACGGTAGTAATATTTTCTGCTTTGAGCCTCTCCCGGATATCGGCAGGCGGTTCCGCCAGGTCAGATTTATTGAAAACAACGATCACGGGTATTTTTCGCTGTGTGAGCTCATTCAGAATTGATTCTTCAAAATCGGCCCACTGCCCCTGATCGGTCACCAGGATCCCCACATCCGTCCGATCGAAAATCTGGTGGGTTTTCTGGATGCGCAACTGTCCCAGGGCCCCAATATCATCCATCCCGGCGGTATCAATAAAGAGTACCGGACCCATAGGTAACAGCTCCATGGGCTTTTCCACCGGGTCGGTTGTGGTGCCGGCGGTTGGGGAGACAATGGAAACCGATTGGCAGGTGAGGGCATTGAGCAGTGAGCTTTTACCCACGTTGCGACGGCCGAAGAGGCCAATGTGTAATCGTAAACTTTTAGGTGTTTTGTTCATCTTATTTCTTTTTTTCGGGCAGGCCAAGCCGCATAACCCGATTCGGTGAGGTCAGATTATCAAAGGCTTCCGGGGACATGATTTTTTCATCCAGAACCACCTGTCGGATGGTTTTATTACGGTCTTTAGCGATCTGGGCAACCTGTTGGGCTTGCTGGTAGCCTAATTCTTCGACCAGCAGGGTGACCACGCCGGTGCCGTCATTGACGTTATTACAGCAACGATCTTCGTTGGGTTCCAGACCGGCCACGCAGAATTTACGGAGAATAGTACAACTGTTAGCGAGCAGGTCAATACTATTGAGCAGCGCATCGGCCACTAAGGGTAAAAATGGATTGAGTTCGAGATTCCCCATGGAGACCGCCTGGGCGATCGTCTGGTCATAGGCCATAACCATCATCGCGGCCTGGGTAACCGCTTCGGGAATAACAGGATTCACCTTGCCGGGCATAATAGAGGAACCGGCCTGCCGGGCAGGAAGATTTATTTCGCCGATCCCGCAATGGGGGCCGGAAGAGAGAAATCGCAGGTCACTGGAGACCTTGAAGAGATTGGTCGCACAGGCCTTGAGAATGCCGCTGACTTCGACAAAGGCATCGTTATTCTGGGTGGCTTCGACGAGGTTATCGGCACGGGCGAGGCCCAGCCCGGTGATATGACGCAACTGCTCAATGGCTTTGAAAATATACTGACGCGGCGCGAGCGTGCCGGTCCCGATAGCGGTCCCCCCCAGGTTGACCACCCGGAGACGTTCCTGGCATTTGTAGATGCGCCAGCGATCGCGGCTGAACGCTTCAGCATAAGCGGCCATCTCCCGACCAAGCGTGATCGGTACGGCATCCTGCATTTGGGTACGGCCGACTTTGACGATATGTGCGGTTCTTTTTTCCTGAATTTGAAATTCTTCGACCAGTGAGGAAACACAGGTTTCCAGGTGGTTCAACTGCTCAATCGCCGCCACTTTCAGCGCAGTGGGATAGGTATCATTGGTCGATTGATGAAGATTGACATGGTCCAGAGGACTGATCGTTTCATAATCGCCGGGTGACTTGCCGATGATCTGCAGGGCCCGGTTGGCCAGTACTTCATTGACGTTCATATTGGTGGAGGTACCGGCACCGCCCTGAAGCGCATCCACAAGGATCGCCGCATTCAACCGGCCTTCGGCCATTTCCAGGCAAGCCTGTTGCAGGGCAACGGCTATATCGTCAGGGAGATAGCCCAGTTCAGCATTGGTCTGCAGGCAGGCCAGCTTCACCTGACCAAAAGCCGTTATCAGGGCCGGGTGTACGGGGCGGTTGGCCAGCGGGAAATTCACGATGGCCCGTTCGGTATAAATGCCGTGCAGTGCGTCGGCGGGTACACTTAAAGTGCCCAGAAGGTCTTTTTCCTGGCGATGGTTGGTCATGGTAATTTATGCCTGTCCGGTTCGTTTTCAAAATTCTCATTAAAAATAGAGGTCACGAGCTTTGCTGTTTTTTATTAAATCCAAACGTTCCACAAGCTGGGATTTCAATTTTTCATCGGTTAGCTGCTCAACTTCCTTCTGGATCAGTAGTTCACCAGCAGCGCGGGTTGCAGGCGAGGCATAATCCATCAGGTATTCCATCAGAGTACTCAAGCCATTAGGCGTACAGAATCGTTTGATGAAACCGGGAATGGCAAATTCCATAAAATGCTCACCGGTTCGGCCTGATCGATAGCAGGCGGTACAAAAACTGGGCAGGTAACCGTCTTCGATAAGCTCACGCATCACTTCGTCGAGTGACCGCATATCGCCAAGCTGGAACTGCTCCCGCTCCATGACCTGGGCATCACCCACTTCAGTATAGCCGCCCAGTTCAATACGACTACCGGCATCGATCTGGGAAACGCCAAAGGATAAGAGCTCACGACGGACCTCCGGGTTTTCACGCGCGGTAAGGATCATCCCGGTATAAGGTACCGCCAGTCGTAAAATGGCGACCAGTCGTTTGAACTGATCATCATTAACCATATATTTATTATCAATTTTAACGCCTTGAGCAGCTTGGATACGGGGAAAACTGATGGTATGGGGGCCGACACCATAGACCTGTTGTAAATGGAGTGCGTGTTGGACCAGGGCCAGGGTTTCAAAACGCCAGTCATACAGGCCAAACAACGCCCCAATGCCGACATCGTCACAACCGGCCTCCATCGCCCGGCTTAACCCGTCCAGCCGATAGAGATAATTTCCCTTACGGGTATTGGCCGGATGACACTGGGCATAGGTTTCATGATGATAGGTTTCCTGAAAGATCTGATAGGTGCCGATACCGGACTCTTTAACCGTGACGTAATCATCATGATTCAGTGGGGCGGCATTGATATTGACCCGGCGAATTTCATCATGACCCGAGCGGGTTTCGTAAACTTTTCGGACGGATTCGGCGATAAATTTCGCATCGTAATCGGAATGTTCGCCGAAGACCAGAATAAGACGCTTGTGGCCTTTCTTTTCCATGGCCTCAACCTGTTGACCAATTTCATCGGGCGTAAGTGTGCGACGAATGGCATCTTTATTAGAACTACGAAAGGCGCAATAACTACAATTGTTAACACAGCGGTTTCCAATATATAGCGGAGCAAATAAAACGATACGGTTACCGTAAACGGTTTCTTTGAGCTGTCGGGCGCCGTTGAATATTTCTTCGACCAGTTCGGGGTCTTCGACCAGGAGCAAATCACAGGTTTCTTCGACACTGAGGGGTTCTTTGGCCAGACTTTTGGCAATGATCTCACGAATCCGGGCCGCTTGAGGGGCGGAACCCTTTAAAAGGCCCTCCAAATGGTCATCGTCAATGAAATCTATGGCGGTTTTACTTAAGATGGGAGCAGGGATAGAGGGCATAATCAATATGACCTTTCATATAAAAAAGGAATAAATAAATATCATCATCATCATATTATAACCTCAAGAAATGTAAATGTCACTTCAGGCAGTAAATCGGCGTTATGAATTATGGTTGTTGGTATAGTTCGGCGAATCACCTCGTCCTTCACCGGGGATTCGGCCAATAGAGCGAATCCGGTTGTTCATACAGTGATGGCACTCTTTTGCGGTCTCGTTCAGGCAGGCCTTCGCGGGATATATTTCATACATGGCACGGTACTGGACCGGGGTCATATTAGGCATCACGACATTGGCACCACGGGACAGACCCAATTCTCGCCCCTCAGCCAGGTTCAGAGTCGCCAGGGCGGTGGTGCTGGGGATATTACTTGCCGGGCAGAGGAGCCGGGTCAGGGCAATGGCTTTGTAAGTTGTTAATTCGTCATTAGGGACCTGCTGGTCGGCAGGGACTTCAATTAGATTCTCGCCTTTGCCCAGCGGTGTTCCCGGATGAGCGATATAGGGCCCCATCCCGATCATGTCCAGATCGAGCCGGGCAAATGTTTCAAGGTCGTTCGCCAGTATGTCCCAGGTTTGCCCCGGGATGCCGATCATCACGCCACTGCCGATTTCGTAACCCAACTGACGAAGATGCAGGAGGATGTCCTGCCGATCTGAATATTTACCGGCCAGCGGGGGATGGATATTATCGTACAATGGCCGATTCGAGGTTTCAAACCGCAAGAGGTAGCGGTCGGCACCGGCGTCTCGCCAGAGGGCAAAATCCTCGTTCGACCGTTCCCCCAGGCTCAGTGTCACCGCTAAAGAGGTTTCGGCCTTGATGGCCCGAATCCGATCGGCAATCCATTGGGATTTTAGCCCATAGTCTTCACCGCCTTGAAGGACGACACTGCCATAGCCATAATCATGGGCCGCCCGGGCCGCGTCCTGAATTTCGTCGGCAGTCATGCGATAGCGGTCTGCCGGGCTGGCCGCATTGAGCCCGCAATATCGGCAAGACCGGACACAATAACTCGATATTTCTATCAGCCCGCGTAAATGGACCTGGTCGCCAACATTAGCCTGACGCACTTCATCCGCCGCGCGCCAAAGCGACTCCAGAGAAGTTTCATCCGTTTCCTTCAGCCACGAGATTATTTCGCGGGTTGTCATCTGTGAGTTGATCATGGGTTTTCTTTAGGGTTACGGTAAAGGTGGATCCTTTACCTTCCTGACTGGTTACGGTCGCGTCACCGCCGTACATACAGGCCAGTTTTTTTAAGATCGAGAGCCCCAGGCCACTGCCCAGGATCTTTCGGGTCTGGGCATTCTTGATCCGGACAAATTCACTGAACAATCGCTGTGTCTCTTCTGTGCTCATCCCAATACCGGTATCTGTAACGGTAATACGTATGTCATCACGTCGGGGTTCAATCGTGATATCAACTGTTCCATCGGGCTTATTATATTTTACGGCATTGGAGATAAGATTATTAAAAATAATTTCAATTTCACTACTGTCGGCGATCATCATCACCGCATCGTCCGAATGCAAATGTATCATTACATTCATCTCTGTCGCCAGTGGGGCAACCGTTTCCATGGCGCACCGGGCGATCTCCGCGAGATTAACTTCGGACAGTTCACGGTTTTTGTTGCCCGACTCGATATGGGTTAAGTCCAGCAGGTCCAGGATCATTTTTCGCATCCCTTCCAGGCGAATCGAGCAGCGGTCGAGCATTTGATCGTAGACGGCCTGGTCATCCCCGGCCGCTCGCGTGGTCACAATATCCAGGTAGCCTTTTATCGCCGCGATGGGCGCCTTGAGCTCGTGGGCCAGGACCGAAATAAATTCAAAACGAACCTGCCGCTTCTCACGGGCCAGGTTGAGGGCCTGCCGTGTATGGATAAGACTCTGGGCCGCCTTACGGACCGTTGTCTTTAATTCACTGGGCGTAAAGGGCTTGGAAAGAAAATCGTAAGCGCCACGCTTGATCGCAATGACCGCTGTGTCCACCGAGGCATAGGCGGTGATCATGATCGTACGGATCTCATCTTTTTTATCAACGATCTGCTCAAGAACTTCCAGCCCGGTGATGCCCGGCAGTTTATGGTCCAGCAGGAGAATGTCCGGACACGACTGGCCAATGGCTTCTATGGCCTCTTCACCACTTTGGGCGGTCGTGACATGAAAGCCGACTTCGATCTGCATCTGGGGCAGATAGATCCGGGTATCACGCAAGACCCGTTCTATACCCTTGAGCATCCCCGGTTCGTCATCGACAGCTAAGATATTTAATACTTCCATGGTTTCATTCCTTTGCGGCATAAAGTCGCAATTAACGCGGGAGTCACAGGATAAATAATTGGCTCGCCCCCGATTATTTTTCGGCAAGAATCGCTTTGATCTCACTTGCCAGGTTAACGGGATTTATGGGCTTGTCCATGAATTTTATTATGGGCAGCCAGGTGTCGTCGGGTTCAAAGCGAAAACTCAGGTGCTTTTCCTTGTGGATGCCCGAAAGCATGATCATCGGCAATGAGGGGTACTGTTCATGAACCTCTCGAGCCAGCTCAAAACCGGCGGTGTCGGTTTCCATCATCACGTCAACCACGGCAATGTCCGGGACTTTCTGTTTCAAGACATCACGTGCTTCCCTGGCCGTGTAGGCAACTAAAATGTCATATCCTGCATTTTCGAGCACGATTTTATTCATTTCCATCAAATCAACATCATCATCGATCAATAGTATCGTTGTCATTTTGTTACCTCATTTTGTAATGGTTGACGTTACCGTCTTAAATTAACAGCATTCGCTGGGCC
>JAIPFO010000042.1 GCA_021736565.1 Phycisphaerae bacterium
GACCCGCAACACATTCGCCCGGTCCGGTAGCTCCCGCGTCCCAGCACCATAACCGATCTGGTCCATCTTCATGCCCGGCATGCCCCCAAACTCCTCGGCCAATGTTGTCAAAATCGGCGCTCCGGTCGGGGTCAGCAACTCACATTCCAGGTCACCGGCCCCGCTGACGACCCCCCCGATCAATTCGGCGGTTGCCGGTGCCGGTACCGGCAATATCCCATGGGCACAGGGTACCGTACCCCGTCCGGTTACCAATTCCGAGCAATATACCTTGTCAACCCCCAGTGACTCCAGTGCCACGACCGCTCCGACAATATCCATGATCGCATCGGCCATGCCGACTTCATGGAAATGTATCTCTTCGATTGCCAGTCCGTGAACCGTCGCCTCGGCCTCTGCCAGGCGCTGAAATATCGCTATCGACTGGTCCGTGACCCGTTTACTCAATTTCGCCCGCTCAATGATTCCAATGATCGCCTCCAGGGTTCGCCCATGGTGATGGCCGCTCTCAACGTGATGATGATCCGTTTCAGCGGCCAGCGGCTTGAAAGAACTGGCTGCAATGCCATTTTTAATCACTTTTTCAATCTTCACCTGGACGCCCTCCAGGTCCAATTTCTCTAATTCTTGCCGTAGAACCTCCTGCGAAGCCCCCGCGTCCAGGCAGGCCCCCACCACCATATCTCCCGCCGCACCGCAAAAACAGTCAAAATACGCAATTTTCATTGTCAGTTATTCCAATTAAAACTCATCAATATTAACGCAACCATTAAATAAAAGAGATCGCCTATTTAGCGAGTACTTCTCTGGCAGTATCGCATTTCGTTTGCAGGACAGGAAACGGCTGAATGCCGGTTAATTCGGCAATACGTTTGGGGATATCGGTATTATCCAATGTCCCGGAGAAATTTTCAGAACCGGGGCCAAATGCATACACAGGGACATCCGCGGCGGTGTGCGACTCACTGGCCCAATCGGCGATAATGTCCCCCTTATTCTCCTTCAGGATCAGGCCGCCAGTTTCATGGTCCGCAGTGACAATCACAAGGGTATGACGGTCACACTGGGCAAAAGCAATGGCCTCCTGAACGGCCATGTCAAACAACAGTGTCTGACGTACCACACGGTCGGTGTCATTGGCATGTGCGGCCCAATCGACCTGGCTGCCCTCAATCATCAGAAAAAAACTCTGTCCGGCGGCATCGGCCCCATTTTTCTTTTTACTCAATAATTCTATTGCCGTCCTGCTCATCTGGGCCAGGGACGGTTCGGGGTCAAATGTGGTCATGCCTTCTTCGGCAAACACGCCCAGAACGGGCAGATGTTCCAACGCCAGCATTTCTTGTTTGTTCTTAATGACCTGGTAACCGAACTGCGTGGCCTCGAGAAGAAGATTTCGATCGTCCTTTCGTATGCCTTTGTCGATTCCCTTGGGGAGAAAAAACTTTCGTCCGCCGCCGAACATCACATCGATACGATTCGCCAGCAGATGCTCGGCGATGTGAACCTGCTGACTTCGCGAAGGGACATGGGCCCCAAACGAAGCGGGGGTCGCATGTGTGATCGCCGAGGTGGCAACCAATCCCGTCGGCCAACCTTTTTCGGCGAGCTGCTCCAGGATCGTGCTGCATACGACCTTCTCCGGTGTCATGCCAATCATCCCATTATTGGTTTTGAGGCCACAGGCCAATGCGGTTCCGGCAGCGGCAGAATCAGTGATCGGATGCCCGCTCGAATGCGTTCGCATCACCCCGGCGACGGGCATGCGTTCCATGTTCAATTTCCCGTCCGCCCCCACGCTTCTGTGTCGTGCCAGGGCAACATGATTGAATCCCATTCCATCTCCAATGCAAAGAATAACATTTTTTACCTGCCCGTCGGTAATGTTTGTTAATGCCTGATCGGAACCGGCCGGTTTATAATAAGAAATGGCCGAGTCCGATGAGGGTGATTGGGCCATTTTGTAATCAAATTGTTCAGCCGCCGCAAGAGGCGAGAGACACCATATGACAAAAACAATACTCAGCGTTTTGATATTTTTCATTAATTCTTCTTTCAAAAATAACACCCGCGTCAAAAACACTGATGCTGCAGGTGTCTAAAATAACAGTTTAAACATCTAATACAGATGTTTTTTTTTGCATTAATCATTCCAATGTCAAGCCTGAGAATAATCCAACAATGATACCGACAAACGCAACCCCAGCAACCAAAGGTATTCTGGCAGGATGATTTTGGCTTTACTTTGACGCTGGCGTCGGCGTCTTTATTCGATATCGTCGTGTATGTGATTGGAAGGTTCTAATAAAGAACCCGAATACTGCGTCCCGCAAACGTTTACCTGGCAGTTTCGATCGTCAATATAATATTTCCATGCCGGGCCACCGGGCAAATTCAACTGGATAGCAAGGTGATTTCCGTATCACAGGTGGCTATTCCGTTTTTTCGATGGGATTTTGTGCGAGAATTTTCTTTGCCAGACGGGCATGAAATGTGTCGGGGCGAGTCTTTATAACGGTTTCTAATAACTGCCGACTGCGAAGCAACAATTTTTCCTGCTCATCGACATAGTCGTTACGAGCGCGTTCTTCCAGTAATAATGGGGCCAACTGCAACATGGCCTCCAGGCCGCCATCTTTATCGGGATGCTGACGGATAATCTCTTCAAGATGTTTTATTTTCTGAACGGGATCTTTTATCAGGAGTGCCAGGGCCAGTTCGATATTATCCTGGAGCGGGTCCGACTGCGGTGCTTTAAGCTGAATTTCTTTAATTCGATCTTCATAATTTAATTGATGGGGGTCAAGTTTTGCAAAGTCAACCAGGCGAGCATCCTGAGCGGCATCGGTCGTACGGTTTTCTGAGGCGAGCAGTATGGTCATGCGTTCGATCCGAATGCGTAACTCCTGCAGTTGGTCATCGCTAAGACTTGGGGGCGGGGGTTCAAATATTCGGCCCAGGCGACTGGGCTTGAGTTGATTTTCTGAGGCTTTTTTAGCACGACGCTCAATGGCCTTATTGCACATTTCAAGGGCCTCACTGAGCAGGGCCTTGGCAGCATCAAACTTGAAGGCCCCGGTGTCAGGTTTTTTGTAGGCTGGCTGGAGCCAGGCCAGACGCCAACGGGCTTCGATACTGACGTCATGATTAGCAAACCGCTCGAGAATCTCCTGCCAGATCGGTTCTGAATGGGCAATGGGAATATTATAATAAAAACCAAGCGTGTCATCATCACGTAAGGCCCTGGCATCAATTTTCATATCGGTCAGCAACGCTTTGTAATACAAGGCATCCGCAACGCGTAAATCGTTTTTGTGGCCATCGATAAATTTATTGATCCCCTTGCCAATGGCATCGATACGCCTTCTTTCGATCTTCACTTCTTCTTCCTTGGCCAACGATTCCGGACTGACCAGATTAGTCGATTCAATAAAAGTCCATCGCCAGTCCTTACGGATCTGTTCAAGAATCAGATCCGAATCAAGATATGGCGTTTTTTTGATACGAATGGCTAATTCTTTTTTCAAAAGGGGTTCAATACTGCGAAGCTGAAATTCTTTAATCTGGGCGGGGCTATTGCAAAAAACCTCCGCCTGAAAATCTCGCTCATCCATACCAATACTGAAATGAAACAATAATATTGTGCCGGTAAGGATCAGGGCAAATATTGGTGAAAGAACACCAGGACGGTATCGTACAAAATGGCCGATTGATATTACAATTCCAAGAATAATAATGCTACAGAAAAAGGCCAATGCCCATGGTGAATACAGGACCGCCCATCGCAAAATGTCCTGTTCGGTATTTTGGCCACTGTAAAATCCCCAATAGAGCACTTCGGGTAACAGGCAGATCATGGCCGCTACGAATTTGGATTTGAAACGAAACGGTGTGATACTTACCGTCATGCAACTCATAAACAGGCATAAACAGAGTGTCAGGTTGTGGCCGAAAAAAAAGATAGAAAACACAAATGGGATCGCATAGAAAATATTATATAATTGAGCAATGAGAACAGGAATAGAACAAAGCAACGCCATCACAAGAGCGACGACAAGTATTTGGGCTGGGAATTGGAAAATATTAATCGGCGTGAGTAACTGAGGAATCAAGTATCCAGGCCGATAGGAGCCGCCAATTTGAAAAAATATGCCCGTTCGCATCCACAGATAAAAGATATTCAGGCCCGCGAAGAGGACCAGATTCACCAACCAAAACCCCCAATTTCCCTTATATTCCCCCATCAGGGTGGCCCCATCAGAGAATAAACGGTATGGCTTATCCGTCAGTAAATCCGTATCTGTTTTTAAGTTTTTTTTATTTATCATATATATATAAGAGAGCTGATCATTACAACGCCGGGATCGCAGGTCTTTTTAGAGCCCATTCCCCCGATCTTAAAGGCTGATTTTGATGGTTGCGTCAAAAGTCAATATTGACTCCCACGTCCAAAGTAATTTTACATCATTAAAATCACTCTTTAAAATGGGGAAAAGAAGTTTCAAAAACAATGATGACGCTGGCGTCCATATTGACGCGGAAAAACGTCAATTAAAATACCGGAAACATGCTCGATGATCATTTCGAGACGATCATCTTATTTAAACGAATACAACAGTCCAATATTCTACATTTTTTGAGCGACAAAAGCCAGTACTGTTCCAAAATTAAGTTTTTCAATGGTAATTTTCTCAAATCCCACCTCTGACAAAATTCTGCCCAGCAGCCCGGCGGTTTGAAAACTGCGGACAGAGTCCGGTAAATACTTATACGCACAGGATTTATCATTCGCGATGAGACTACCGATCAGGGGCAAGAAAAGCCTGAAATACACTTCATATCCCCATCGCATCATAATATTTTCTGGCATCGAAAATTCCAGTATAACGATTCGCCCACCCGGTTTCAATACGCGATAGGCCTCAGAAATCCCCTGTAGGGGCTCCTGTAAATTGCGAATTCCAAAGGCACAGCTCACATGATCAAATTGGCTGTCGTGAAAAGGAAGCTTCTGGGCGTCACCACATAACCACTTAATTTCAAAGCATTTATGTCGGTTATTCGCCATAATAAGGTCGCTTTTCCCCTGGGCCAGCTGGCACATTTCTTTGACAAAATCCAGGCCGACGATACTTTCTAATTGTGGTTCCTGACGGAAGAACTCCAATGCCAGATCCCCCGTTCCACAACAGATATCCAAAACCCGCTGGCCGGGCCTGATGTTCACCAGTTCAACCGCACGTCGACGCCATCGCTTATCCATATTGAAACTGAGTAGATGGTTCAGGATGTCATAAGTGCCGGCGATCTGCGCAAACATGGCCTGGACACGGTGGTGCTTGTCCGTTAATTGGTGAGGATTAATTAAATCCTTCCTGCTCCAGTTATTATCTTCTTGTCTCATTATGGTTGACAGTATAATATATATGGCGTTTGAATGAAAATCAATTATTGTCGCTACCGTCATAAGTACTTTTGGAGCACATTTTCCACATCCGAAAGCAGATTTTTAATGCAAAAATCGACTTTTGATGCGGATGTCATTATTAAAGTCAGGTACGTTCACCATGAATAATCGCCCCCCCCCTACGCTTGCAGAGACTCTCCTATCGGATCGAACACTCACGGGACAAAACGTCAGCGGTTTACAGGCTGTCGGGACCGATCTATCCGGATTAGAATGCTATAACAGCACCCTGCGTGATTTTTCACTCGATGATTGTGGTTTTAATTATTGCCGGGCAATGGAGTCGACGTTACAAAAAATCGATTTTCAGCATTGTTTGTGCAACCATGGGATGTATAGCCATTGTCAGTTTGAGACGTTTAAAACCCACAGTAGCTTTCTGAGCAATTCACATTTTAATCAATGCCAGTTCAACGAAACCATAAGCGAATTGTCAACATTTGGCCTGTCTGTTTTCGAGAATACAACATGGCGTGGCTCTCGGATGAGTGAAGTGTCCTTTATCGGAACACTGTGGCGTGATTGTACATTCCAGAACGAGACCTACTTCTTTGTGCGATTTCCTTCTTCGCATTTTGTCAATACAACCTTTATAAACTGTTCATTAAAAAAGACCATTTTTCGTGGGGCTCGTTTTACGCATTGCACATTCGAGTCATGCACATTGGACGATTCGGTGTTTCATAACGCCGAATTTATCGATACACGTTTTATCCATACCGATATTCACCAGGCGGGCAATCTTAACGGTGTCAAGGGGATAACTATATGATATTCAGACGTTTTACCGTGGGCGGGTATCCGATCAATGGGTACCTGATCGCTGACTCCGAAACGAAAATCGGCGTGTTCATCGACCCCGGCGGTTTTAATGATGAAATTGACGCGTATGTCAGTCATTTTAAAATTCAATTGCGTCATATTTTCTTTACACACGGCCATTGGGACCATACAGAAGGACTAGCCGAATTCTCTAAACACTATGCCGTTCAATGCTATGGCGGACAAGGGGAAGTCCGTGCGGTCAGCAATGTACTCCATGGGGGCGAGCCGATCATGGTCGGCCCGTTGCGATTTACAGCGATCAGCACGCCCGGTCATACGCCCGGTGGTATGTCCTATTATTGCCATGACCGGGTCTTTACCGGCGATGCCCTGTTTTGTGGTTCTGTTGGAGGAACGGAATCGCAGGATGATCGCGAACGGCAACTTGAACATGTCCGAAAAAACATCTTCACTCTCCCTGACGACACGCTTGTTTTTCCGGCTCATGGTCCGATGACAACCGTCGCAGCGGAAAAGTATTATAACCCGTTTTTTTGAACCGTCAGACGATAGCCCCGCCAATAAGCGGGGCGGAAATGACGCCCGCGTCATGCCCGGCGTGGCGGGATTGGAAGCCTGTTTTCCGTCTCTTAAAGGTAATCTGAATGATGCAAATCGACTTTTGATCTGGGCGTCAGCATTCCCCGGCCCCCATCGAACTGATTTATTTATGCGCATGAAAAAGGGTAGAAACGTAACGATTACGTTTCACCCCTGTATAACCTGTAACGAAGGTGCGATTAAGTTGCTATTATCAAATAACAGCATCGCCTGTTATGCGTTGGCAATTGCCTGATTGCGTATTTTAGCCAATTGAGATTTCTGGCGAGAGGCTTTATTCTTATGAATGATGCCTTTATCAGCCAGTCGGTCAATTTTCTTCTGGGCCAAACGCAACTCGGTTTCAATGGTATCCGGATTCTGTTCTTTTACCACTGCAAGATAGTGTTTGACCTGTGTTTTTGCCGCACTCATGCGAGCACGATTTCTCATGCGTCTTTTGGCATTCTGCCGAATTCTTTTTTTCGCTGATAGCGAATGTGCCACTTGATTCTCCTTAAAATAATTAGAAATCAATAATTAATGTTTTACACTTTTCATACTGCATGACGCAGCGTCTATTTTTTATTCCGTAACTGATCAACACGTTCACGTGCGTCCCGAAAGTTAAAATCGATCTGGGCAACCCGCCGATAATTATTCAAGGCCTCTTCGGCGTTATCATTGGCTTCGTTTGCCCGGCCCAGGTTATAAAGTAATTCTTTAGCCAATCCGCTCTCCTGGTTGTCTAGTAAATCAAAGGCCTGCTGGAATGAATCAATGGCGTCAGTATACCATTTTTTGTGATAGAAACACTGGCCAATATAATTCACCGCGGAGATGCGATGTCTCGGGTCGCTCCTGGCCTCCTGGAACAGTGGGATCGCCTGGTCATATTGCTTATCGCGTAAGAGGCATTTGGCATATTCAAATTTCATTCGGCGATCCGCGGGGAAATTCCTGACGCATTCCAGATGATGCTCTAATTCCACATTTAAGAGCTCTCTGGACGCCTGGGCGACTTGCTGGCGAAGGTCTTCGTTATGAGGATCTTGGTTAGTTTGTTTTTGCAGTTCTGTCAGATGCCGCCGAGCCTGCTTGATCTTGATCTCATTGGCACGCTGTTTATATGAGAACTGATCGGTCTGGTCAAACGCTTTCAATAAAACTTCAACCGCTTCATCCTCATTCGTATCGGTATCGGTATCACAAAGGGCCTTGATCAGTCGGTCAATAAATTCCGGGGCGGATGGATTATCCTTATAATCCGCGCGGGCCTCTTTGACGGCCTCGAGGAGAAAATCACTCGATTTTGACATCACATCCTGCGAGCGGATCTTTTCCTGCCCCTCTTTGTCCTTGATACTGCTGGTAAAATCAGTCTCGTCGTCGTATTTTCCCTTTTGCATCGTGGACTGGGCCGATAAGCTTCGCAGGGCATTTTGAAGGTCCGTATTGCCCGGTTTTATTTGTAATGCCAACTGACAGGCCTGAACCGCCCTGGCATATATTTCAAGTTTTTCGTAAATCGTGCGAAGGAAGATATAAATATTGAAATCCGGTTTTTTGCTACGCAAATTACCGTCCAGAAGAATATCGGCCATCCAAGCGGAGGTCTGCGAATATCCGGACTCATAGGCCGCCTGGACCATACTCTTCATATGGCTCAGATTTTCTGGTTCTTTACTTAAGAGGTATTCAGCCTTGAGCATTGCATCTTTAGGGCTCTTACCGGATGCTTTTTTGTACTTGGAGCCATCGCCGTAGGCTGATTTTTTGCCTCCATCAGCCTTACGTCGCAAGGCGATCTCCCGGAGCGGTTTATGTCCTTGGTCTAAAGCTTCCGGCCAGAATGAAAGACCGTCCAGGTACAATTCAATCGCATAGTCATATTGCAACGCATACGCCACTTCGCCTCCCTTGGAGAAGAAGTCCCGAGCGCGAACTTTAAGTTCTTCTGGAAACTCTAAATTGGACACTATATCGCTTATGGCAATCTATCTCTTTAAACTATAATAGGTTACATTCATTGCTTATTGAACGCGCTTCACGTATCAGTAATTTTATGAACCCAACATTTTATCAAGAAATAATAACCTGTCAACAAAAATTGATGCTTTTGAGCCGATTTAGTCTTAAGAACATTCTTTTTTTTCGGTTGTTCCGGCGTCAAAGGGCATTTAATGCTAGAAAAAACGACTTTTTAACGCAAAAATCTCAATTTTTATAATTTTGATATCAGGATAAATCCCGGAGGATAAACCCGTTTTCCAATCCCCTCCCCCCTATTTTTTCGCTATTGAAACAGATTTGCGATGGACCTCCATTAATCTATTTGACATTTGCGCTCCCAAAACGTGATAATACACCAGGGGTTGATTGACGACCCAATTTAATCCCCATTACAACTTCCGATAAAGAATTTTCTGCCACAGCAACAGGACCCAGATTTAATGCAACCCAACACCATAAAAAGCCGTCATTTACAAATCGTACACTACCCGAACCCCCTTCTCAAAAAAATAGCACAGCCCATCACCGAGATCACTTCGGATATCGTTGAACTGGCGGAGCGGATGACCTTCATGATGGAAGAATCCAATGGGATCGGGCTGGCCGCCCCGCAGGTCGGTATTTCCCTGCGACTGGTTGTCATAAGCATTACCGGAAAGCAAGAAGACGCACGGATATTAATTAATCCGGTCCTGAGTGATTTACAGGGCGTCTCGGAGTCCGAAGAAGGGTGCCTCTCGCTTCCCGGTGTCTATGGCAACGTAAAACGCGCGGCATCCTGTTCGGTCACAGCGCAAGACATCGATGGCAATTCATTCATGTTGGACGCCGTTGACCTGGCGGCTACAGTGGCACAGCATGAGGTGGACCACCTGGACGGCAAACTGTTTATCGATCGCCTAAGTACATTGCAGCATATAAAATGTCGACGATCCATTAAACAACTGGAAAAGGAGTATTAACAGTGACGTTTAGAGCAATTCATTGGGGAAAAAACAATCTTAGGCCCGCCCCTGTTTTACCGGGCCGGCTCGTTCTGATCACTCTGGGTTTGGCTATGTTTTTCCAGGCGGGTTGCACCCAACCACAACGTCAGGCCGAGAGCAAGCCTGTTCGCGTGCATTCCGATATGGTTACGTTATGGCCCCTATGCCAGGAAGCGATAAAAGAGAGGGGCTTCCAGATTTATTACCGGAATTTTAACCAGGGAATTCTCGAAACGTACCCCTTGATCAGTAAACAATGGTTTGAACCGTGGCATTCGGATGTGGTTGACGGTCGATCCCTGCTGGAATCCAGCATGCATACCCTTCAACGGCAGGTTACTCTGGAAATAATCCGAGTGGACGACCAGCAGCATGAATTGAAATGCCGGGTTGATGTTGAGCGAATTTCACTTACCGAAGATTTTACCAGTAATCTCGTCAGGGCCCGAGATATGCTTTCCAATTCGAATATGCAACTTATTAAAGACCCTGACGACCTCTCAGATATCAAGCAATGGGTGCCCCTGGGAAATGATGCCGCCCTGGAAGAAGCGATTCTTCGATCAATAAGTAGCAAACTATGACATGGGAAAGATGATAAGCATTCGTGCTTTATCCAGCCGCACGAGAGCCGGTTCTTCGCCCGGACAGATATTATTTTTAACCCGAACTTGACGTTTCTGCCTCAATTGACTATAGTTGGGAATTATTGATGCGCCCGTAGCTCAGCCAGGATAGAGCGACGGTTTCCTAAACCGTAGGTCATGGGTTCGAATCCCGTCGGGCGTAGTGGGTTTTTGGGGCGAAAAACGCTGTTTTCGGCCCTTTGAAGCGGGTTTTTCGCTGTCCTTTTTTTCGGTCTTAATCTCGTTAAATATCGCCGAATTTCGCTCTCTGGCGCATTTGATGGCAAGGGATTTGGCATAGTGATTTGACTGACTGTCATTGGAAGATGAATTATCTGTTCTGGTTGCCCTCTGGGAATTATTATCTGGCCTGGATAAGTCGGGCAATGAATCTATCGCCGATGATTGTTGCCCTGTTAGTGTATGGGTATATCTGGACATGGTTAAATTTATGTCCGAATGTCGCATCAGGGCCTGGGCTACTTTCGGGCTAACACCCGAATCGGCCAGAAGACTCTCAAAGCAATGTCGTAATGCGTGGAAGTCCACCGTCCGGAATCGGTCTCTTGTTCAATTTCAGCGGCGTCAAGGTCTTTGTAGGGCATTTTAGAGACGCAGCTTGGTGATGGAAGGTTAAACGCTGGTGTTTCTGGCAGCTTGCCTGACAGGCGGCCCTTTAGCGATTCCACCATATCCCCCCCGCAAGGGTACTGTCGCTTCACGTCGATTCTTTGCGTGGCCCGCCATGAGTGTTACAGAAGCCTCATTCAAATTGAAGCTGGAGACGGTCAGGCTCCGAATGTCGTTCGATCTCCAGTTGAAACAGATTTTACTTGTTCGTAGCTGTCGATCTGGATAATATGCCTGTTGTGGCTAGTAACGTTGCAATAATCATAGATCAAGGAGCAATCATGAGAATTTTGGCAAGCGTTGTCGTATTGGTACTTTTCAGTAATATTTTAGCAAATACTGAGCTCTGGGGTCAGCCCCACGATTGGGAAAATGAACAAATGATCGGCATTGGTAAGGAGCCGGCACGGGCAAGCGGAGTTTCTTTTTCCGATAAGGCTTCGGTGATAAAGGCTTATCGCTGGGAAAATTCGGTTGATGTACAAAATACGCCCTCTAAGTCGCCATATTATAAGCTGCTGAACGGCCGGTGGAAGTTCAATTGGGTAAAGACTCCTTCCCAGCGGCCGGTCGATTTTTATAAGACGGATTATGATGTTTCAGGCTGGGCCGATATTCCGGTGCCTTCCAACTGGGAAATCCAGGGTTATGGTACTCCGATCTATACCAATATCCGCTATCCGCATCCCCGGAAACCGCCGCTGATCATGGCGGATGTACCGGATCATTATACCGCCAAAAAAGAGCCGAATCCGGTGGGTTCATACCGTACGATTTTTACCGTTCCACAAAAATGGCAAGACAGGAAAATATTTATCCATTTTGATGGTGTTTCATCGGCATTTTACCTGTGGATAAATGGGAAAAAGGTCGGCTACAGCCAGGGCAGCCGTACGCCTGCGGAATTCAATATTACCGAATATCTTCGGCCAGGCGAAAACATCCTTGCGGTCGAGGTCTATCGCTGGTGCGACGGGGCGTATCTGGAAGACCAGGATTTCTGGCGTTTGAGCGGGATTTTTCGAGATGTATTTCTGTTTTCCACCCCCGCGGTGCAATTACGTGATTATTTTGTGGTTACTGACCTGGATGAGAATTATCAGGATGCTGAGTTGCGAATAACCGCCAAAGTGCGGAACCTTTTAGGTAAAGAGGCCAAACGAGGTGTCAAAGGAACCCTGCTGGATGCCGACGGAAAAACGGTCAAGCAGTTAACGTCGGGTTGGGCAACGGTATCGCCTGGCAGGGAAGTCAACATCAAGTTGGCGGCCAAAGTGACTGGTCCGACCAAATGGACCTCTGAAACTCCCAACCTTTACACACTTGTGTTGGAATTGCTGGACGAAGCCAACATAGTCACAGAGGTTAAGGCCTGCCGAGTGGGTTTTCGTGAAGTTGAGATTAAGGACCGGCAGTTTTGTGTAAATGGTGTTTCGGTGAAGCTCAAAGGTGTCAATCGGCACGAGCATGACCCTGACCGCGGACACGCTTTGGAACGGGGTTCGATGGTTCGGGATTTGGAATTAATGAAGGGGTATAACATCAATACGGTAAGGACCAGCCACTATCCCAATATGCCGGTATGGTATGACCTGTGTGATCTGTATGGTATTTTTATTGTTGACGAGGCCAATGTGGAATCGCACGGGATGGGCTATGGCGATGCATCTTTAGGACATGTTGCCAGTTGGGAAAAGGCCCACGTTGACCGGCAGGTGCGCATGGTCGAACGAGACAAGAATCATCCTTGCGTGGTGATATGGTCAATGGGTAACGAGGCGGGGCCGGGGCGTAATTTCCAGGCTTGTCGGGAGGCTATCCGGGCGCTGGATGTTTCCCGGCCGATCCATTATGAACGCATGAACTCGGTGGCGGATATTGATAGTACGATGTATCCATCGGTAAGTTGGCTTAAAGGGCGGGGGCAGAGTAGCTCTGAAAAGCCGTTTTTTGTCTGCGAATATGCTCACGCGATGGGTAATGCCATCGGCAACCTGCAAGAATACTGGGATGTCATAGAAAGTCATCCTAACCTGATAGGGGCGTGCATCTGGGACTGGGTCGACCAGGGATTGCGTAAATATACCGGGGCGAAAAATCCCGACGGCAGCCGTGAATGGTTTTTCGCTTATGGGGGTGATTACGGCGACCAGCCGAATGATAATAATTTCTGCTGTAACGGGGTGGTGCCGCCGGATCGGTTGGTAAGTGCTAAGTTGTTGGAGGTACAGAAGGTTTATCAGTATGTGGGTTTTCATCTTAATAGTTCCAACAAGAATTCAGTTCGGCTGTCGATCAGTAATAAATATTTCTTTACCAATCTGAGTGATTTTACGGGTCGTTGGGAGCTTACCGAGGATGGCCGGGTGATTCAGAAGGGTAAGATGGAACCGCTGGATATGAAGCCCGGGGAATCAAAAGTGATCGATCTACCAGTATCAACGCCGGAACTCAAAGCCGGAGCGGTCTATCATCTGAATGTATCTCTGGCTCGTATCGCTAAAACTCTCTATGCGGAGGCGGGCCATGTGGTCGCTTCTGAGCAATTCGAGCTGAACCACTACTTTATGATGGATCCTTTTCTTGGCGGGATAGGGCCGATGCTCGATTACCAGAATCTGCCGAAGGTGGAATACCTCTCGACAACCTCTGGCATAACGGTAACGGGGCGGGACTTTAAGGTTGTTTGGGACCCTCAAACCGGGGCAATTTCTTCATGGGTCTATAACGGCCGGGAAACCATTAAAGTCGGCCAGGGCCCCCGTTTGAATCTTTACCGCGCATTGGTTGATAATGACAATTGGCTTCGCGGCGGTGTAAGCAATTGTGGCTTGCGAGAGTTGAACTATACTGTTAAAGAAATTTCGGCCGAACAGCTCAAGCCCAATGTCGTGCGAGTAAGCGCAATTATCGACTGTTCCGGCATTCAGGGGAGTGGAATTGAGCATAAGGTGGCTTACACGATCTATGGTAACGGCGCAATGGAGGTCAGTAACCTGGTTAAGCCGTATGGTTCACTGTCGGTTCTGCCCAAGCTGGGTGTGCAAATGACCTTGCTCCGGGGACTGGATAACTTTACCTGGCTGGGCCGCGGGCCGCATGAGAGCTATGTTGACCGCAAACGCGGCGCTGATGTGGGGCTGTATAGCGGGAAGGTGGCCGATCAGTATGAGCGGTATGTACGCCCCCAGGACAATGGTAATAAAACCGATGTTCGCTGGGCGAGCCTGACGAATAATGATGGCACCGGCCTGCTGGTTGTTACAGATGGGACCTTCTCTGTCAGCGTTCATCATAACACCGCCCAGGATTTTGATAGCGCCCGCAATATTCATAATGTCAAACCGCGTGACGAAGTGGTTTTATGTATCGACGCGGCCCACATGGGGCTCGGCGGGGCAAGCTGCGGGCCCAGGCCCATGCAAAAATATATTCTGAATGCTCAATCGACCTCCTTCCGATATGTGCTCAAGCCCTGTTCCGGTTCAGAACCACCGGTCGAAAAAGCCCGAATCAGACTGCCCAACCTGACAGCACCGATAATGACGCGTGCCAAAGATGGCGTGGTGACCATCACGCCGGTTGAACCGGGCACACAGGTTATCTATAACACAGGCGGCGGTGCGTGGAAAACATATACCGCTCCGTTTAAATTCACGCAGGCGGGTGTCATCCAGGCGCAAAGACAAGTGTCCGGTGACCTGCCTGGCAGACTTGCCAAATTGGAACTGGCCAAAATAATCCCGCTGCGGGTACTCTCAAAGAAAAAATGGAAAGTTATCCAAGCCGACAGCATGGAGCCAGGCGAAGGTGAACTTCATCATATAATCGACAATAAGCCCCAGACCTTCTGGCACACCAACTGGAGCAGCAGCAAAGAAAAGTACCCGCACGAGATCCAGGTTGATCTGGGCGAAGAACTAAACCTGATAGGCTTCACCCAGTTACCTAGACAGGGCCAGACAAACGGCAGAATTCGCAAGTACAGTTGCTATCTCAGCAGGGACGGTAAGGATTGGGGCCAGCCGGCCATCGAAGGTGAATTCCTCAACAGCAGTACACTGCAAGAAGTGAAGTTCGATCAAACCATCCCTGCCCGCTATATCCGCATAGTGGCCCACAACGAATGGAACGGCAACTTCTTTGCCTCCATCGCGGAATTGGATGTCATGGCGGCGAAATAGAATGCCTTCTATTCCGGTACGGCCCAATCCGGGTCACACTGGCTTATCCGCTTATTTGGCTTTCAGCAAAAACACTTCGCCGGCTGAATCGGTTCGGCCGTCGCTGGCAATTTTTGCCCCGGCCCGATGGCGTTAGTTTTACTTTATAAATAATCTGGCGCTTCTTGCGCCCGCTGATAAGCGATGATACGATTTCAAGAGTCCAGAAAACGCTCAAGGCAAATTATTTTAGCATTGTCGAGAGCTTCATGTCTCGGCTCTATTCTTTTAACAGGAGATTGATGAATTCGTTCATAATAATAATACTCCACATACGAATTAATAGCATATTCAAGTTGCTTAACTGATGACAAAATCAGAAAAATATTCAAAATGTAAAGATAGTATCACATATGGCATTTGTGCGGAATCTTTAAATGGATGGGCCTTAGGGGAATTGATGAGTCCATTTCGAATCGGCATAAAAGGTTCTGCTTACTGGATTGATATTGGGCGTTCTGGTGAAAGATGTATTTCTGACTCGTTCCAATCGATACAACAGCGATGAATGTCAACCGTAGCATTAATAATAACTTCCG
>JAIPFO010000043.1 GCA_021736565.1 Phycisphaerae bacterium
ATCCCACAACCGTATATCACATAAATCACTATAGGACAAACACTTACAACAATTCTCCGCGATAAGGGTTTCAAAAAATGATCCATTTGAGGATATTTTCAAAAAAAAACTTGCAATTCGGCCACCACCCTTGTATTCTTCCACTCTCAAGTAAAGTTTTTATTTGAGAGAAACTGAGGGAGGGTAGCTCAGTTGGTAGAGCAGGGGATTGAAAATCCCTGTGTCGCCGGTTCAAGTCCGGCTCTTCCCACGTTATAAGGCCTTGATTTGTAAGAAGTTACAAATTGGGGCCTTTTTTTTTGAGTGTGCGACTTCGATAAGTTCATTCATGCACCTACCTGGGCCCATTGGCAGGAGCGTTGTCCTTATCGGCCTGGGGTGTGTGTTTAAATTCTTTCCAGTATTTGGAATATTCCTGGTAGAGCGGGTCCAGGAGTTCTTCTTTTTTATTCTGGACCGTATCGCTTAATTCATCGCTCAGTTCGGCGAGTTTCCCGGTGAGTTCTTTGATCCGGGGTTGTTCTGATTGGTAGCGGTTCTGGAGGGATTTTTTGAGTTTTTCCAGGTCGCGAATTTTTTCATGATGCTCCTTCTGGAGATCTTTGAGGAGTTTCTCGATTTGATCCTGGATTTTTGGAATTTGCTTTTCGGCGGCCTCTTTGCGTTTGTTGATTAATTCGTCAAACGTTTTTTTGTACTGCTCGTGGAGCTCCTGGATGTTGTCGGACTGTTGGATCTCCTTGAAGATCTCTTCCAACTGCTCACTGTACTTTTTAACGGCACCAAAATCCCTTTCTTTAATCGCTTTGGCTATCTGCTGGTGATATTCCTGGGCAAGGTCAAGCATTTTGTCCAGATCATTTCGCCAGGCGGGCCGGGTCGGTGATGTGCTTGTATCAGTTGAAGTCGGTTGAACCTCCCTGACCTGGCTGATTTGCCATTTCTGCCAGAGTTTGATGATGACCATCGGGTCTGTCAGGCCGAATTGTTTATAGGCACCGTTGGCTTTCCAGGCGAAATTTCCATTTTCGGGATCCTGAAAATCTGGTTCGATGGCTTTGTGTGCAATATCGAGCTGTTCGGAATTATTTTTATCGATCCATCTGACATTATCAGCCTGATTGCCCCAGTAGAGATTACTTTTGATCTCATTGCCCCCTAACTGGTCGCCGAACAGCGTGATGCCGGATTTATTGCCCATGAGGATATTCTTACTGACCTCAAGCCGGCTGGTATCGCGCATGGCAATGCCGGAGAATGTGTTATCCTTAATAACGTTATTCTTAATCGTATAGGCCGATTGCCCAAATCCGTCGATACCGCTTGCGTTGCCGATGATCGCGTTATTGGTAATCTCGCCCCGGCCGCTTTTATTACCCAGGTAAACCCCGCGGTTCTTGTTATTGATGATCAGATTATCCTGCATGTGCAGGATACCGCCGGTAGAGCGAACGGCGTGGTAGCCGGAGCCGGTGATGACATTTCGCAGGACATTCACTTCGGCTCCGGAATAAAGGATGATCCCCTGGTGGCCGCAATCGGTAATCACGCAATCCTGCATGGTGCCTTTGGTGCCTTCGCCATAGCAGATGACATATTCGTACCCCTGGGTAGTGCACTGACTAATGGTCAAATCAGAAAATCCCATGGCACGAACAGCCACCGGCGATCGTTGGGAATTACCGGCAGCGAAGAAATTACAGTTTTTGATCTCACCGGTGCTATCTTTAAAAGCAATGGTAAAGGGCATTTCATGGCGGTCGCTGGTGGCCAGTTGCCATTTGAAGGTGATATTTTCAATGGTAACCTTCCCCTTACCGGCGGTATCCACCAGGATCGCGGGGGCATTGGCAGTGACTTCAAAGTGGCAGCCGTTGAGAGATTCACCTTTCAAGGTGATGTTTTTCTTGATAGAGATCGGTTTAGTGTAAATACCATTTGGGATAATAAGGGTAGCGCCCGGTTGGGCGTTATCGATTTGCTGCTGAAGGTCAGCGAAGGGGAAGGCCGTTGACTCACTAGCGGATTCAAATTTCTTGTACAACTGCGAAACCTCTGTATCGCTTATGGCGTAATTATAGAGCGCGACTTCATCCATCATGCCATCCCAGCAGAAATTCCCTGCTTGACGATTGCTATCACCTGAATAACCGAGGGTGGCCTGGCCGGTGAAGGTTTTATCATAGGGAGCCGGGCCGGTTTTTTTGAGTTGGCCATTGTGGTAGATTTTCACCTGTTCGCCGTCGAAAGTAACGGCGAGATGGGTCCATTGGCCCGGTAGAAGTCTACAGTGGTGTTCATTCACTGCAACATCGTCAGTAATGTAAACACTGATACTATTTGCGCTGTTTCCCTCAACAGCGATGAATTCTTTTTCGCCGCCGTCAAGCATAAAAATACGGCGGTTGTTTAATAATCCCTCATTGGGTTTGACCCAGGCAGTAAAAGTGAAGTGTTTGAGGGCCAGCTCACCGATAGCAATGTGGTCATCCCGGCCATCGAATACCAACCCGCCGCCCTTGACACCTTGATCGATATGTTGAGCACCGTTTACTTTACCGTGGAAGTCCATGCCGGTTAAATCGGGTGTTCGTGTGCCGCCGTCTTTATCGAAAGAGTAATAGACCAGCAGCTTTTCCTGCAGGTCGCCGGGGACTCGCTGGTTTAACTTTTCGGGCCAGTGGGCATTGGTGAGCCCGGCACAGGCTAAGATGGCAATAAGAATAACCGCCAGTGCTGACCATCGGTAAGATTTTCTATTAAAATTAATGATCATGGTAAGCCTCCGTTTCAGTTGGGATTTGTTTTCCAGGATACCTGCCAACCCCGGCAGGATTTGCTGGTCGGAATGTTTTTCCAGTAATCTGATGATCGTTCGGCCATACTCAGCGGGGATATCGGTTTGGTCGGTTTGGTCGGCTTGTATCGTCGAGAGGGCCAGGCCGTCGCAGGCCAGTTCGCGATCGGCTCGCATCCGGTGGAACGCCAGCCACACCAGGGGATTAAACCAGTGAAGCACCTGCAAAGCAGCCATGATCCAGCCGACAAAAATATCGTGCCGTTTGAGATGGGCCAGCTCGTGCAGAAAGATATAGCGCAGCTCACCATCGCTTACCGACTGGATGAGCCCCTGGGGTAACAGCAATCGCGGACGAATGAAGCCAAACAGCGAGGGGCTTTTGGCTTTATCCGTTTCGATGACGCCCAGGATCGTCTGGATGTGCATCTGCTGCTTGCAGTCTTCCAGCAGGTCAAGAATTTTCTGATCGGTAACCGGCCTGCGGGATTTTACGATCCGCCATAATCTCAGGTTGGAACAGAGAACGTAAATGGCCAATAGCCCCGCACCGGTAAGCCAGACGAAGGGAATGATATCAACAATGGTCCATGTTTTGACCGGTTCGGCAACCGTAGGAGATGCGGCTGTTTGTATTGGCTCATTTAGGTTGGGAGGTGGTAAGGTGGATTTCGTATCGTTCATTGGGGGGAGTCTGAACGGTTCTACAGTGTCCGGTGGGATTTCTGCCCGATTGGAAATACCGGGTGATTCTTCTGAGGCGGTTGGCACACTCTGTAGGGCCGTTATCGCCGGGGGAAATGGCCGAATTAAATTGAACAAACTCATTCTACTTTCCGGTACCCAGGGCATCATCAACCGGGCGATAACCAGCAGCCAGAGAAAATAATGCCATCTTCCGGGGAGTTTATTACGAAAGATCAATCCCAATAGAAGGATAATCCCGATCAGGACACTGGCATGAAATGATGCCTGGATCAGCCATTGGAATACAACATTTAAAGTTCCCATGATCGTTCCTTTCAATAAGGAAAAGGGATTTTTACTTCCCCGCCTTCTTATCAATAATCTTCTTCAACTCATCAATATCATCCTTTGACAGTTGCGGATCTTCCAAAAACGCCGCCAACATCGGCTTGAGCGTCGATTTGGTGTCATCCAGAACCCGATTGATAAACGATTGGGTTTCCGCACGAACGCACTCTTCCTGAGAAACCTTCGGATAGTAATGATACGTCCTCCCCTCCTGCTCATAGCCCAGCACCTTCTTAGTCACCAGCCGGCTGATAAGCGTCTTGCAGGTACGATGGTTCCACTGGGTCTTATCGCCCAGGGCCTCCATCACCTCATTGGCGGTAGCACTTCCAGGCGATCGGGACCAAAAAACTTTCATGATCTGCCACTCGGCATCCGAAATCTTCAAATTAGGCTTCATAGGCGTCTCCATAATGACTACAACTGTAATACATACATAAGTATTACACACGTAGTCGTAAAGTCAAGCGGGATATTAATAAAAATTATTCAGAAATCAAAAATTTATGGAAAAAAGCCGTTATTGACCCTAAAACAAAGATTTAATGAAGGGAAAATAATATTTCCAATCCCAACGATTGGGGCCTTAAATAGAATTACGGCCCTTTGAGTATTTGTTTTCCCTGTAACATTCTCGGTATAATCGCGTCTATAATACTGGTGAAATGTTAAATTTTAAGGATACGCCATGAATAAAGAAGCCGAGAAATACCAGAAAAGAGCACCCGACTGGAAAATCATTTGCCTTAAATGCGGTTTATCTGAACCTTTTGGAAAGTATGGAATTCGAAAATATGCAGCGAGTGCCAATAATTGCACTGTGGGGTGGTGCAGTAATTGCAAAAGACTGCGGTGCCACAAAATAGTAAAAACCAGGTAGATCAGAGAGTACTTTCCTACTCTTTTATGTAATCAATTTGTCGTGATGTCACCGCAGGGCGGTTAGAATGCCATCCAGATTATTTTTCTGAACAAAGGGGGCAGTGCCTAATTTTCCTGAGACCCTTTTTGAACCCGTTGGTAATGCAGGTGCGCTTCAAATCATGAAATGTCCCCCGGACTTTTCTGAATGCATCTTCTTTTCAGGCGGCCAGTAAGGAACGCCGGATGGCAAGGGTAGATCACATTAAAGATTTCGTGGTTTTTCATGGAAACACATGGAGTTCAACCACTAATATCACATTTGACTACCTGGTTTCACGAACAACAACAATTACAACAATTACACCGATCACCAACGCCTTGTTGTCCGGTTCAATCGACTGTCGCCTGGCCGACGGGTTACGAAAAAAAAGAAGCCACTGGGACGCATAAAGCATTACAACGATTGTATCAATTACAACGCCATTGAACGCTCTGCCGCTGTTCACCGGCGGGGGTGCTTCGCCCGTTCAATCCCGTCGACCGCCATGCCTGGGGTCTTAATTAAAAAATCGAAAATCAGTAATTTTTTTTGGCCGGCGTCCCGTTTAACTTTTTGACCTGGCCATAATCATGGGTGCCAACCTTAATTTCCGGCCTGTTTCTTTAGATTTTATCGGGCTTTGTTATACAAAAACTCGTTGTGGTTTTTATAGTTGCAATTGATCTTATAAAGTGCTACAATACCGCTATGAAATGAAAGCGAGGGGATTCCTTTTCATTCCGTAATTCTACGTTCGACACAGGGCATCTGTGTCATTAATATCACTTTTTCAGGAGAAGAATTTATGAGAAAACTACTTTCGATTTGTATGGGCATATTGGTCATGTCCGGGTCATCAGCATTCGCAGCGTTCACGACCACCAACAGTATAAGTGACCCAGCGGTCATTAATTTCAGTTCACTGGCCAGAGTCCAGGACGTCTCGGGCCCAATCCAGATAGGCTCGCCCGTCGGTGAAAACATCACCGTCTCCGGTATTCCCAACCAGGGCTTGTTCACAAATCATAACTCATGGGGTCTTGCGAGTAATGGGGTATGGGGGTACGGCAGAACATATGTTACCATGAGTCAGACAGTCAAGCCCGCTACTTTATTATTTTCCTTTAACGATGCCCCCGTTTCCGCGGTAGGTGCGATTATGAATTACGCACCTGGCCGAGGCGTGAACCTGGCCATCTCAGCCTACGATGCCGGCATGAACTTACTGGAAGGCTATAATGTGACCGCTTTAGCTAACATTATCACACCTGGCCTTACAAATGCCGGCGCATTCAGGGGTATTGATCGTGGCGTCAATGATATTAAATATTTTACAGTTACGGGTTTTTTACCGGTGGTGGATGATCTCACCTTCACTCGCACCAGCACCGTCCCGGCCCCCGGCGCCCTGATACTGGGCTCCCTGGGCTGCGGCCTGGTTGGCTGGATGCGGAAACGTCGAAGCCTGTAGGTGTTCCAATAAATTCACAAAATACTATTTCCAAGGCCGTAAGCTCATTGCTTACGGCCTTTTTTTGTCATTAGTCTCTTTTGGATCGGGAAGTATTTTCACATTGTTCCTCTTACAAAAAGGATTCCCAGAACGCCCCAACGCGCGCGGCAGCGGCGGGAAGTGAGAACTTTTCAATAGCGGCTGTTCGTGCCTGCCGGCCTAACCGAATTCTCAATTCGCGGTCTCTTAGCATCTGTCCAATCGCCGCGACAAGAGCGTCAAGATCATTAGAGGGGGCCAACAAAGCCGAAACCATGTCTGTTAGAATTTCGGGGGTGCCGCCTACGTTGGTCGCTACGATGACCTGTCCGCAGGAAGCCGCTTCCAGCAACACCCGCCCCAGCGGTTCCTGATGGGCCGCGTGGACCAGGAGATCGACCTCATTGAGCAGTACCGGGATATCCCGGCGAAATCCGAGGCAAAAGAGGCGATCTTCAATGCCGGCGTCTTGAAAAGTCTGCCGTATGGTGTTTTCATACTTGATGCTCTCTGATTTCTGGGAGTGCCGTTCACCGACGAACAGGTAATTCACCTCGGGAAATTCCCGGGCGAGTGACACCGCCGCCTGTGCCAGCAGGGTCTGGCCTTTGCGCAGGCATACCTGGCCGATGTTAGCACATAAAACCGCGCTACTGCTTAGCCCCAGTTCCCGTTTGATCGTTCCGGTCTTTGGGGCGGGGCAAAACAGCTCGGTATCGACACCATTATAAATAACCTGCACCTTCTCCTGGGCCATTCCCTGGTCGATATGATACTGCCGGGTCGCGTTGGAAACGGCGACCAGGGCGGCATTTTGATTCAGATCGGAAATGACCGTCTTGTTCAGCTTGATGATATCACGCAGATGCGATGTGCAGGGGATTTTCACTTCAGAAGCAACCCGGCCAACCATCCGCCCCATGGCAAGACTGTTGGAATGAACAAGATCAGGCGAAACTCGCGTGATAATCTCAACCAGGTGCAAATTGATTTCTTCAATACCCCGCTTTCGACCATGCGAATCCCTTAACACCAGCGGCATAACCTCAATGCCCAACTCCCCAAGCCGCCCCGCCAGCATCCCCGAAACCGGCGCCGCGGCCACAAATTCAAACGCCACCTGCCCCATCGCTCGCAACATAGCCAGCAAAGAAAACTCACCACCATTCAGCGTGCCATATTCAAAAAATAGTAAAATCTTCGGTCGCATTATATCTTTCGCAGGATGGGCTTTGCCCATGCTGTTTTCCCAAACGTTATTAAAGAACTCTTTACTAACAGTTAACTTTCGCACTTTTTTATACGTTAATTCACTGCTCTGCAGGGCTTTAGCTTACAAATTGAATAAAAGGTAACAACGGGATATTACTCGATATTACAATAAATGAGTCAAAATGCATTCTAACAGCCCTGCATCAACAACAAATGAAAATTTCAAAAATAAAAAGTACGAAAGCGTACTAACATAAAGGGATAGAAAACTGCATGGGCAAAGCCCATCCTACAAATTCCACACCGCCATATAATACCGTCCGAAAACGATATTCCGTGAAACATCCGGCTTACCCAAATGGCATTCCAACGCCTGGGCGGTGACCGCCCAGAGGTGTTCTTTTTCCCAGTGGCCCAGTCGGGCCAGGGTGAAGGTGGGTTCGTGGGGGACGGTAATGATCAGCTGTTTGGCGGCGACGCGTTTAAGTTCGCCCATCGCCTTGACCGGGTCGGGGACATGCTCGAGCACCTGCTGGCAGAGGACGATGTCAAAGGCGTTATCCTTGAAGCTGAGGTTCTGGACATCCTCCTGTTTGATCTCGGGATACCGGGGCTCAAAGTCTGCCAGGGTCACCTGGTATTTATCCTTGAGCTGGTCGCGGAAGAAGAATTCCTGACAGCCGATATCCAGAATGGTTTTGGCGTTCGCATCGAGCTGCGATTTGACAATATCACAGCGAGAGGATCGCAGGTGGTTGTAGATCGCAATTTTTAGACTTTTTAATATATTCATAATTATTTTGTAACTTTTTGATAGAAGATTTTTAACCACGAAGGACACGAAGAATATAATACGGCTATTCTTGCCATTTCAATGGTTGCAATATTCAGGATTTACTTATTTATTGTTTTTCTTTTCTTTCTTCTTCGTGTTCTTCGTGGTGAAGATCAATATTCATTTTTTTCTTGGCAGACAGAATAAACAGCCCCAAAAAGCCCGGGGCCAGTATCGTCACCAGGCGAAACATGATCGCCGCGGCGATGATGGTTTCCAGCTCCAGGCCGGCTTGTTTGAAGAAATAGCAGATCACCATCTCGTCGGTCCCCAGGCCGTTGAGCGTAAAGGGGAAAAGCCGGGCCAGGGTTATAAACGGGGCCACCGTAAAGACATACAGAACATCCACCGGGGCATTAACACACTTAAATGCCAGGTAAAACTGTGCGTAGGTGATCAGCCAGCCGGCCACCGAGAGGGCTATCGCGTAAAGAACGACCCGGGGCGAGACACCCAGTGCCTTTATCACGTCAAGAAAATTCAACTTCCCCCGTGCCATGTGCGTCATTTTCTCGAGCGACTTATTCACCCCCGGTATTTTAACCGCCAGAAGCGGGGTCAAGATCATCACGATCATCACCGCCATCAACACCAGCGACAGCCCGGCATAGCGAAACTGTCCACGATAAAGGGCCGCAGGGACGCCAATGATCGCCACCGACCCCAGGGCAATGATCTTATCGAACAGGCTCGTCGAGAGCATCCGCTCCTTGACCCCGGACCATTTATAGGCGAAGAAACTCTTTGCGATATCGCCGGAACTGGCCGGCAAAAAAAGATTAAGGCCCAGGCCCACCATTAAAAGCCAGAGCGAATCCCAAAGCGACACCTTTTCTGGCCCGTCATCAAAGATCAGTTTCCAGCGATAGCCGCGCACCAGAAAACCAGGGACAAGCAACACACAGAGACCCACGAAAACAAGACCATCAACCGTTCTGATGGTATTGGCAAAATCCCCAAGGTCCAGCCGCGAGATCAAAAAACAGACCAGGATCGCAGAAAGAGAAACCTGGATGATCAATCGGGTTCTGGAACCACGCTTCAATGACCAGCCCTCCCGGCCTGCTGCCGACAGGCAAGTTTGAAAATTTCAGCTTTCAGTTGTTTGATCTGATAGGCGATAAAACAAAAAATGAACATCGACATACCGCTTAATATCAGGAAACTGGTCAGAATGATCTGAACGATCCGATTGCCAATGATCTCTTTTTGAATAAGAAAGTCCCAGGCCAGATTAAGTCCCATTAAACACCCGACAACAAGAAGTAACCCGCCCAGACCGCCAAAAAGCAAAATCGGCGACTCATGAAAGCTGAACAGCAGATGCGAGATGATCAGCTTTTTCGCTTTGAATTTTGATTTGCGAACCGGCGCATCCTTTTTAGGCGGTTCCCAACGCAAAATGGCGGGCACCTCACTGAACCTCGCACCGAGCATCACCGCCTTGGAGACGATCTCCAGGTGGATTTCCTTGCGATCTTCCTCCAGGGGCAGTGACCGGATGAAATCGCCGCGATAGCCGCGGGTCATCCCGCTGAGCATCGTAATATTGACCGGCACCGTCAGACGAAGGATTCGATTGCCCAGGGTGCTCAGCAATGCGCGGCGGAACGGGACATTCTCCAACCGGCCATTGGGTGCGTAGGGGGAAGCGATCACCACATCCGATTCCGATTGGATCAGTTCATCATAAAGCTCACGGATAATGTCCTTCCCCCAGGTCAGATCCGATTCGGTCGTAATCACATAACGGCCGCAACTCGCGTTGAACCCGCTTCGCAGCGCATATCCCCGCCCGCGGTTACGGGTATAGGAAATAACCTTGATCCGGTCATTATCTTTTGCCAGCGATTCAATGATCGCCAAAGTGCCATCGGTACTGCCGTCATTGACCAGGAGGAGTTCCCAGCTGACCCCCAGCGAATCAATGGCCTCAGCAAGGTTTTTCACGCTATTTTCAATCACACCCTGTTCATTATACATGGGCGAAATAATCGTTAATTCCACATCTTTATTCATAAATGGTCCAAATTGTCCGGTTAATGGCCTAAGAGATGCCAGCGTCATTCGGATTTCTGACACCCTCTTGCGCATCTTAAAGCTTGCTATTTAATACGAAAATCAACTTTTGCCGCAGGCACCGCGACATAGACACCCGCATGAGTCAAGTCGGATTATAAACGCCGGAAGTCATTTTTCCCAAGGAAAATTGATTCCCGCCTCAAATTTGCCAGTTGCGAATCATCGCCATCCCCATTATAATCAATCCATACTTTGATAAGGGATTGTCTTCACCTCTTTCGCCTTGATCAAATAATATATTTTTAAAAATATAACTTAATTCCTTAAGTACTTACATTGCAGCCACTTACAATCAGCCCGAGGCATCCTACAGTGCCCCCTGCTGTCTCTTTGGAGATCACTGATGACGATCAAAAGTCAATGCCCTTATTGCCAACTTATTTTCAAAGCCCCCGATAACTTTTCCGGAAAATTAACATCCTGCCCAAAGTGCAATGAGGAAATTGAAATTCCCGAAAAAGCCAGCTTAAAGAAGAAAGTGGCCCCTAAAACAACGAAAAAGGTCATAAAAAAAACAGTCAAAAAAGTTGTCAAAAAAGTTGTCAAAAAAGCGGTTAAAAAAACAGTGAAAGCAAAAGATTGACCCTGGCGTTACGCCTCAGAAATATGCGGCCCTTGCCGGTTTAATGGAATGGCCCCTCACCAGTCAGAATAATATCCTTTTGCTCAAAGCCTTGGTTTTACATCACTTTTTAACATTTATATCGATCTTACGGTTACCAGAGGTGTCGGTTGTGTCAAAAGTGAATATTGATTTCCGCGTCATAAGTCGATTTACACCGTTCAGATCAGGTATTAAACACCGACACCCGCGTCAAGATGGGCAGCCAGAACATGCTTCACCAGCCAGGCCCATGGTGCCCTCAGGCCTTGGATGCCGGGCCCTTCTGAGGGAAATGCCCCTTGTATGGCCCCAAAAATCCCCTTGCAATTGGTCGATAGTTTCGCTATGTTCCTCCTATTATGATAGACATACGAAAATTACGCGAAAACCCGGAACCCTTTAAGAAAGCCTGTGCCGATAAAGGGTACACTATTGACGTTGACCACCTGCTCGAGATGGACGGTAAACTGCGAGATGCCCAGCGGGCCCTGCAGGAGATCGTCACCGAGAAGAATAAAATGGGCAAGACGGTTGCCCGGATCAAGGACCCCGATGAGCGTCAGCAGGCCATCGAGAAGATGAGCGCCTTTAAAGGGCAGGAAAAAGACCTCAGCGACCAGGTGGCCCACCTGGAACCGCAACTGAATGAACTGCTGCTCAATACGCCCCAGCCGGCGTCACCCCAGGCCCCGATCGGCCCCGATGAGAGCGGTAATGTCGAAGTGAGACGCTGGGGCGATATCCCGACATTTGATTTCGAGCCCAAAGACCATGTTGAACTGGGCAACCGGCTAGGCATGCTGGATATTGAGCGGGGCGTTAAACTCTCGGGCAGTCGGTATTACATACTGCGAAAAGACGGGGCCCTCTTGCACCAGGCGGTATTACGACTGGCCCATGACATGATGGTCGCAAAGGGCTTTGAACCGCTAACCGTGCCGGTTCTAACACGCGAAGAAACATTTATGGGCACCGGGTGGTTCCCCGAGGGCAAGCCGCAGGTCTATCAGGTCCCCGAAGATGAGCTGTTCCTGATAGGAACCGCCGAGGTACCGGCGACCAGTTTATATATGAACGAAATACTGGACGAAGCGGATCTCCCCAAGAAATTTGTGGCCCAGTCGCTATGCTTCCGACGCGAAGCGGGGGCCGCCGGTAAAGATACCGCGGGCCTGTACCGGATCCATCAGTTTGAAAAGGTCGAGCAGGTCATCATCTGCAAGGCGGATATGGAAGAGGTCGAGCAGTGGCATCAGACCATCGTGGCCAATTCCGAAGATGTCCTCAAGGCCCTTGGCATCCCCTACCGGGTCATCGAGATCTGCACCGGGGATATGGGCATGGCCAAGTACCGGATGTATGATATCGAAAGCTGGATGCCCAGTCGCGGGGGCTATTGCGAAACGCATTCGGCCAGTAACCTGCTGGACTTCCAGGCCCGACGCCTTAATTTGCGGTATCGCGATGCGGACCGCAAGGTGCACTTCTGCTATACGCTAAATAACACGGTGATCGCCTCACCGCGGTTCCTGATACCGATGATGGAAATATTCCAGAACGCCGATGGGACAATTACAATTCCAGAGGTATTACGACCCTACATGGGCGGACGGGACCTGATCAGCTAAACGCACACCGCCTCCCATATAACCGCCTTAGGCCCGCTTGATGGATATAATGCAGGGGAATGGGGGGTTTCACAGCCCCCTATTGACACTTCACATAGAACTCATGCCCTCCGAATGGGGCCTGGTTTTGAAAGGATATTAATATGATCGTTGTAATGAGCCCAAAATCTTCTGAAGAACAATTGAACCATGTGGTAGAGCTCGTTGAAGAGATGGGACTAACCAGCCATGTGATCCATGGAACCGACCGGAATGTCGTCGCCGCGGTCGGCGATAAACGACAAGTGGACAAAGGGGCCATTGAAAATTGCCCCGGCGTGGAAAAGATCGTCCCGATCCTCGCACCGTATAAGGTCGCCAGCAAGGAAGTCAAACAGGAACCAACGGAAATTCGCCTGGAGCCCAGCGGGGCGGTCATTGGCGGTAAAGCGTTAGGGATCATTGCCGGGCCGTGCAGCATTGAAGACCGCAACCAGACGATCGACATCGCCCACGCCGTCAAAGCCGCCGGGGCGGTCGCGTTGCGGGGCGGAGCCTTTAAGCCGCGCACCAGTCCCTACAGTTTCCAGGGACTCGCTGAAAAGGGCCTGGAATACATGGCCGAGGCCCGGGAGGAGACCGGGCTGTCAGTCGTCACGGAGGTGTTAACCGTACCCCATGTCAAAATGGTCTCCATGTATGCCGACGTGGTACAGATCGGGGCACGGAACATGCAAAATTATATGCTGCTCAAAGCCGTCGGCGAACAGCCCAAGCCGGTCCTGCTCAAACGCGGGATGAGTGCAACGATGGAAGAGTTCCTTCTGGCCGCCGAATACATTATCGACGCCGGCAACCCCAACGTCATCCTCTGCGAACGAGGAATACGAACATTTGAAGATTACTGCCGAAACACCCTGGCGCTCACCATCGTCCCGGCCATCAAAAAAGTGAGCCACCTGCCGATCCTCGTCGACCCGACCCACGGCACCGGCCACGCCTACCTGGTCGAACCGATGAGCCTGGCGGCCATCGCCAGTGGGGCCGACGGGCTGGTTATCGAAGTCCACCCGGACCCCGAACACGCCCACTCCGACCCGGCCCAGCAGATCAAACCGGAGCAATTTAAAGAACTCATGGAAAAAGTCAAGCGGGTTGCCACGGCCGTTGACCGGACGATCTGACCTTATACGAGTTCGGCTCTCCCCAGGCAGGCCCCATCATCCAAAGCCCCCCTCCCCATGGACCGACAACGTGAAGCGTTTAGTCGTACGGACCAGAATAAGAATACCGAAAAAAGAATTAACCCCTTAAATTTCTCATACTATTATCGAGTAAAGCAATGACTACTGCATTTTTGATCAGTAATTTCATCAAGTTGTTTTTTTTATTGTCACCGTTTTCGATGATCTCTGTTTTCCTGACCTTCGCCAAAGGCCTGGATCATAAGGAACGGAAAATGGCCGTCGGACGAACAATATTAACTGTTATCATCGTCTGCTTCACTTTGCTCTGGTTTGGCAATTCAATTCTATCCTTGCTCGGGATCAGCCTGGACGGCTTTCGTATCGGGGCAGGAACCGTGCTGTTTATGACCGCGATATCCCTCATACGCGGGACCTCGTTCTATGAGAAACCGGGGCCAGAGGATGATTTTGCAATCGTACCGCTGGGACTTCCCGTCATCGTAGGACCCGGCACAATAGGATACCTGCTGATCATCGGGGGCATCAAAGACCCAGATATTGAGCATGAACGTTTATTAGTCAGCCTGTCACTGGTTTGCGTCATACTCACACTGGCCCTGTTTCTTTATAGCTCTAACGCGATCGCCCGGATAATGGGAAAACGCGGCCTGGCGGTTTTGAGCAAGGTTACCGGATTGGTATTGGCCGCCATGTCCGCTGACATTGTCTTTACCGGGATCAAGAATTTTATGGCATAGTCTCTTTGAGACCATCGCCGTTGAATTTCACCATTTCGACGCTGTACCGGTCATGATAATTAAAAGTTTTATGTAACGCGCGATCGGGCAAATTACCTATCTTAACCCCGCATCATGATCGAAAATCAATTTTACCCTTTCGTGATGGTTGCGTCATAAGTCCATATTGCCAAGTAAAAACATCGATTCAAGGCCAGGATCAACACTTCACAAATCTTTTCACGCTGGTGTCTTTCGTGACTTTTCAAAGAAAATGGCGGCCATTTCACGCGCCCCCCCTGAGCAATGAACTCCACTTCAGGCCAGCCACGTCGAAATACGGCCGTATTGGGTGAAATTTTGCTTTCCTGAAGGCCGGTCATTTGGTATAATAGAGATAGTAAAAGAAGGAGAATCGCGTACTCAAAAACTTTTTATCCTGATAACATCAGCGAAGGGTACTTTCGTACTTTTAACTCGTATAAACTAAACGAGTTCTATTGATCCCCCCGCAAGAAGTAATTTCCCGTCTTTGAAATCGCCCTTTAAATACGGAAAACGGGCTTCAATTTCCGGCGCGCCGGAAATGACGCTGGCGTCACGAGGAACATATAAAAAAGTGCAAAAGTAGACAGCGAAGAAAAGGTGACGAAATGAAGAGATATCACGAGATTTTTTTACGTTTACCACTGGCGATAACCCTTGTAACCCTGTCCTCATTTTCAGCCTTTGGCGCCATTTATGATGGCCAGGAAATCGAGCTCACCCAGCCGGACGGGACAATGATTATCGTTAAAGGCTATGGCGATGAGTTCTATGGCAGGTTTGAAAGTCTGGATGGCTATACGCTTGTTCGCAATGGCGATACCGGAGAAATGGTCTATGCCGATCTAAGTGACGATACCTTTGACCTTGTCCCGACAGACGTGGTCTATGACCACCGCAACCCGACCGACCCGAATCATCCTGATTTTGTCGCCCGCATGCACACCCGGCTGAGAGCGAAAGACAACCCGCGTGGAAAACAAAATAGCCAGGGCCCGGCCCTTGGCAAACACCTGGACCTGAACAAGGAAGCGATTCGCCAAAAGCAGCAACAAAGACGGCAGGAACTGGGACTGATGACCGAATTGCAACCGGCCCAGGGGACCGGCGAGGTGACTTTTAACACCCTGGCAACAGAAACGCCGGCGCCCCTCTCCGGCGGAGTGGTCGGCCTGACGATCTTGGTTGATTTTTCAGACGCACCGGGTGGCACCATCAAGCGGTCACAAATCAATGATTTTTGCAATAAGATCGG
>JAIPFO010000044.1 GCA_021736565.1 Phycisphaerae bacterium
GGCCTGACCGGCCGGTATCGTCCGTTGTATCAGCGGACGGAAGGGTGATACGCCAGATCGCCGCGGCAACGGCCATGATCAGGATGATCGACATGACCAGCCCACGGCCGGTTAATGTTGGTTTCTTTCCGTAGGGACTTCGTTTCGCCATCCGTAGCTCCAAATATCGTTTGTGTTTAGGGTTGCAATTGTGCCACAGCGTTGGACGCCAGCATCATCAATATTTTTTGGCGTCAATTTTTCCGCATCTTAGTGTGATTTTAGATACGAAAGTTGACTTTTGACGCGGAGTCAAGCTTAGCAATAAGTAAAAATGCCGATTAAACATCAGAAATTGCGATTGAACTGTTTCAGTCTGGCCCGTGGTCATTAAAAAAAAGTTTCGGTAATCGCTGTGTTCATGGCGTTCTATCATTGATAGTCGCGTCAGAAGTCAATATTAATCCGTAAAAACGTCGATTAAATACTGGAATCAAAGCTCCACAATACTTTTGACGCTGGTGTCATCATCGGTGTTGCGTGTAATTATACCGGTTGAAGATGAAAAAGGTAGAATTTTCTGGATAATTTTTTACGCCAACATCCTAAGTCTTTTTGAAGCCATTGGCCACATTTTGAATTCTGATTTGAAATGTGAATACCGACCTGTTCCGTGGTGGTCTTTTGGGTGATCCGGGCCATTCAGGTAATCGTTGAAAAGTGCCGTATCGCCTTATCCGTAACCAGCATGTCAAGTGGAATATCATGGTCGTCGATGGGGACTTTATCGAGAACCTGCTCTTCCATTGCTATTCCGCAGGTTAGCCCGCCAATGTCATCTCTTCCCAGAAATCGGTCATAATAACCACCCCCACGCCCCAATCGCCTGCCCATTCGGTCAAAGCCAAGGCCTGGTACTACCACCAGGTCGATTTTTGAGCAATCCACCGCCACAGCATCTTTGGGATACCGAATTCCATAACGATCTACAGGCATATCACGGCAAAGTCTATCAAGCCTGACGGGGATTATCCGGTTTTCATTCCAGTCAATATTGGGAACCAGCACCGATTTCCCCCGCTCAAGTGCGACCAGAATAGCAGGGTCGATATCAATTTCCCCCGCCATTGACAAAAACATCATCACGACCGAAGCGTCGCCAAATTCGGGTAATTGGCACAGATTATTACAGGCGGTAATGCTCTTGGCCTGGAAATCGCCTGGTTCAATAGTCTTCAGGAGCGATTGGATCTGTTTTCGAGCATCGAGTTTTGTCATAGTGGTATTGTAGCTGAAATTTTTAACAGGACATAGACATAAAAATGGTAAGCATGATTCCCGCGTCAAAATCCGATTTACATCGTTTTAATCAGTCTTAAAGACACTGGAAACGGATTTCAAAAATACTTGCGACGCGGGTGTCAATGCTATTTATCCGGCAATTCCTGCATCCATTTCGGCCAAAAATTCGCGGCACGGACAATGTTGGTATTGTAATTTCTGTGCCATTTGAGATTCCATAACTTCCTAAGCCCTACAGATCTGACCGACCAGTCCATAAAAGCAACATTGATGCCACCCTGGTGGCGGTTCATTGCAACGTGTTTTATTCCCTGGCCATATCCGGTCCATTGGCCATCTACAGACGAAGGTGTCTGGTTGTCATAAGGAGCAAATCCACGCCACATACTATCAGAGAAAATTGGGATGTTGTTTGAATTTTTGGTTCCGGTAGTTGTTTTCCAGTGGTATTCGATCGGGCGGCTCTGAATAACCGAATTCACACTATAGCACCAGTTATTAAAACCATAACTGCATAACTCAGCGCTGTTAAGTTCCCAATCGTTTTGTTCGTAACTGGAATTTCCCATTTTATAAGCAATTTTTGTACTACCGAAAACAGTAGAATTCGGATTTTCTTTTTTAGCGTTCGGGCAAAGAAGTATCTCCGAATGAGTTTCCCACTGAGCACGTAGCGGGAGGATCCATTGTCCACGGTAGAAACCAGTATCCCCCATGCCGGTGCCATATTCGCCGCCAATTCCTTCTCGGCCATCGGGAAATTTATCCTCATTTTCCAGAGTGTAAATTCCCCAGATCGTGGTCCAGGTTTTGAGATTGGATTTACATACAGAATCCCGGGCCATCGCTTTGGCCTTGCCCAGGGCCGGCATGAGAATGGCGACCAGTAACGCGATAATTGAGATGACGACCAATAGCTCGATGAGGGTAAATGCTCTTTTCAGTTTCATCAAAATTCTCCATTATGGGTCAGATGTTACAAAATATACACTCAATTTCTTTAAGTTAACTTTGGACTCCACGTCAAAACCCCTTTTAAGAATCTTAAAATCCGTATTTTACATATAATAAACGACTTTTGACACGAGAGTCAAGGGTCTTTATTGATCCAGGAGTTTTCGTAACTTATCGAGATATTGCGATATAGTGGCCTCTCTACCGCGATTTGTCGGTTTGTAATACTGCTTTTCAACCTCTTTTGGTAGATATTCCTGCGGGACATAGCCTTCCGGGTAGCTGTGGGGGTATTTATAATCGATACCCCTGCCCAGTTTTTTAGCCCCGCTATAGTGAGCGTCTTTAAGATGGTTGGGAACCGGGGCGGTTCTGCCAGAGCGAATATCGTCAGAGGCACTTAAAATCGCGGCCGACGAGCGATTGCTCTTGGGGGCACAGGCCACATAGATCGCCGCCTGGGCAAGGGCCAGCTGTGCTTCCGGAAGTCCCACAAATTCGCTTATCTGTATTGCCGAAGCCGCCAGGATCGTTGCTGTCGGGTCGGCATTACCCACATCTTCAGCGGCACATACCGCGATCCTGCGGGCGATAAATCGAGGATCTTCCCCGCCAACGATGAGCCGGGCAAGCCAATACACCGTCGCGTCCGGATCGCTGCCACGCATGGATTTTTGCAGGGCACTGGCCAGATCATAATGATTATCCCCGGAAGGATCCGAAACAAGCGTCTTCTGCTGAATAGATTCAACCGCCAGTTCTTTGTCGAAGGTAATTGCCGCTGCGGATGTGCCATCAGGCTGCATTGCCTGCTGTGACAGCACGCCAACTTCCAGGGCCGTCAGGGCTTTGCGTGCATCGCCATCGCTCATAATAGCCAGGTAGTCCAGGGCATCTTTGCTGAGCGATACCGTCATATTTCCAAGCCCATTTTGCTTATCGGCCAGGGCTGCCACGATGATTTTTTTGATATCCTCTTCCTTGAGAACTTCAAATTCGAAGATGGTGCTGCGAGAGACCAATGCGGAATTGACCGAGAAGAAGGGGTTTTCGGTGGTGGCTCCGATGAGGATAACCGTGCCGTTTTCAACATCACTGAGTAAAACGTCCTGTTGGGAACGGCTGAACCGGTGGATTTCGTCTAGAAACAGTACCGTTCGCTGGCCATCAACCGCCAGTCGATTCGCGGCGGCTTTGATGATTTCACGAATCTGCTTAACTCCGATTGTCGCGGCATTCGTAGGTATAAATTCCGCGGAGCTTTGGCCGGCGATGATATGGGCCAGGGTCGTTTTACCTGTTCCCGGCGGGCCATAAAAGATCAGGCTGCTAAGCCGGTCGGCCCTAAGCATTCGCCACAGGAGTTTGCCGGGTGCCAGGAATGATTGCTGGCCGGCAAACTGCTCTAGCGTACGAGGTCGCATACGAACTGCCAAAGGTTGTGCAGCGACAATATTCTTTTTCTCAGATGCGGCGAATAAGTCCATGTAACCTCTTTTAGCAAATTAATATGAAAAATGCAAGTAGCCGCCATTGTCCGGGGTATAATGAATCGCCCGTGAGTAAAATGCTCATCGCAGGGCAAGGTTCATCAACTCATATAAATTAAAGGCCTGCGTTGAATGTTTATTTATGATTCCCATATCAAAAATTCATCTGACCAGGGCCGGTCAGCGTTGAGATGTGAGACATAGGGTCCAAAATAACGTATGACACGGGCCTCATTTTACGCGTAAGAGACTAGATCTGCTGGTGACCAGTAGAGGTTTCCCAGGGCATTCCTTTAGCCAGATAATCACTTTTGGCTTAACCATTGGCGTGTGATGTCCAACAGGCAGGCCGTGAAATATATTCTTGACCTTTTTAGACCTATGGTGTAAAATCCGGTTAACATAGATATGTTAGAAATATCTATCGGCTTATGCTGTATTTAAATGGGCGTAAGTTGTTGTAAATAAAAGGGTAACAGGCCTGGCCTTGTTACTTAAGACCAATAGTGAATACCCACTGAAAATCATGCCGATAAGCAGCGCGATGCTGTCTGGGCCCCAAAACCCCTTTAGTAATAGAATTTTATACCAGCCATGATCGAATAGACCCTAAAGAATGATCGCGTCAAAAGTCCATCTGCCCAAGGCTGTAAATCAACTTCGGGCTGATCGGTGGGCTTCATGGAAGACTCTTGATGCGGGTGTTGAAATTGTCTTGGGATGGCTGAATCGACTTTGATGTTAGTAAAGCCTTATCTTATAATAAGTTACAGAAAATGGCACACTACTTAGGAGAATTGTCATGCTTCGAAAGTTACGACGTCGTATCCAACGTGAATCCCATAAGCGTCAACATGGTCATGATGTCCAGAAATCAGCCCTGCAGCTGGAAAATCTGGAAAATCGGCTCTTGCTTGATTCTTCAGGGTATTGGACAGAGCTAGGGTGGCGAAGCGGCAGTGGTGGTGGTGTTACATGGGATATCAATACCGACCAGTATGAATCCGAGATGGTCATCAGTTCGGATGGCGACCCGATCGTCTTTTGGGTTGAGGGGGCCCTGGATGAGTATGTTCCCATATATAGCGGGTCCAGTGTAGAATATTTTCAGGCCGAAGGTAGTATTTACGCCCGTCAATACGGCGGTGAGGATATCGGCTGGTGGGACATGGCTGATGGAGGAGCCTCTCTGGGCACTGGTAGCCAGCTGGCCGCAGATTCCGGGCCGAATGATACGATCGTCCTGGCCTGGGCCCGCGGTGGTGCTATTGAGGTAAGTCATTGGGATGGTGCGGCCTGGGCGAGTCTTGGACTGGAAACCCTTGGCAATGCGGCGCAGAAACCCAGCATAGCTATTTCTCAATTGGGAGAAATTTTTGTCTCTTATACTACGGTTTATCCCGAACCCGGCAGTACAAACCCTAACGCGGGCCAGCGAGAGATCGTTGTTCAAAAATATGGGTTTACTTATGATACAAACATGGTAGGCCCACCTCAGGTCGAAAATATGGGCTGGACAGAGGTCCATAATGCCGATGTCGGAGAGTTCATGCAATCCGCAAATGCCAGTACCGGTGGGGTGAGCAATGATAGCGGGCAGTCGTTTGATTCAGCAATTACGGTGGATCAGTATGGTCGTCCGATGGTCGTCTGGACCGATTTTACCAATAGCAGTAATAGCGAAATATTTCTCAAGCGTTGGGATGGCGACAGTTGGGAAGAAATGGGGTTGGGCTCAGCGAGCGATCCGGATTCGGATGTCAACTTTGGCGTGAGTTCTGATCCCACCGTGTCGGTCCAGCCGGATGTTGCGGTCGCGCCCAACGGCGATGTGATCGTCACCTGGGTAAACTGGAATAACTGGGCGGATAAAACCGCTGACGGGCAGGCGGGGATTTTCGTCAAAACGCTGCCCACCGGGTCCAATGAATGGGAATCCTATGCCGTCGGTAGTGCGACGGGGGCAGGCATTGCTCAGGATTCGACATTACCGGAAGGGTCGATGGGGCAGGGATGGTATTTTTCACCGAAAATTGACATTGACAGTAATGGCTATCCGCTGATTTGCTGGCAGGGTTATGGTGTGGGCGAGCGATTCAGTGCTGACCGCAATGGTGACCTCATTGTCGAGTCGCCCATGTCGGCGGTTTTTGTCTCCCATTATGATGGCACCGAATTTAATGTCCTTCACGACACCGACAATGCTCGGGGGGCGGCCAATGACCCAGACTTCATGGCCTGGATGCCCGCGGTGGCAACCGGTAATAACGATCAGTTCTTTATGGCCTACACCTGGCATGATGATGTTCAAGATGAGCATCATCTTAACGATGAGATTTTTGCCCAGGTTTGGGATACCGCCAGCAATAGCTGGAAGGAATTTGGCCGGGGGAGTATGAGCAGTGGGAATGATGTTTTTGGTGGGTATCCTCTCGGGAGCCTTGGTGCTGAACAGATCCAGCCTCAAGTTGCATTGATCGATTATTCGACATCCAGCTCATTGGATATCGTAACGGCTGTTCCGAATCTCGGTGGAGTGAATGATGGGCATGTTTATCTGTATAATCGGCTGACCGGACAGTGGACAACTGATGTGGATACCGTTGAATTCGGTACTGATTTTGATATCAAAGGTGAACCGGAGACGGAGTATGGGGTGGCCGGTAAGCCCTTACTGGCCTACCTGGACGATGTGACCGGATTGCCTTATGTTTATGAGTATCTGCCCGGTGGATGGAGCCTCATGGAGGGCGATGGCACCGATGGGGCAGTAGCCGATGTCCCCGGGTTGCTGGCGGAGGCAGATCCTACGGTCTACAATAATGCGGGCCTTTCGGTCCAGGCGGGCCCCGATGGGCAGGTGTTGTTGGCCTACGTCAAGGAAGTTGGCGCCAGTCAACTGGTGACGACCTATCTCTGGGACCCGGACCTCAATGACGGTAGCTGGACCTCGATGGGGAATATTCCACAGCTCGGTGGAGTGCAGGCGGTCTATTACGCTAATTTCAGTGGTTATGACTGGGATGTTGACGGCAATTTGAGCGATGGCGCAACCAATAATAATGGCCGGATTTATGCCGATGAAGGCGCATGGTATTTCTGGGATCAAAATAACAATGGTAATCAAGACTGGAACCTCGTCAATGGCGAGGTGTTCGTCGGAACCGGTAATCCGGGTGATGATAATTACGTGCCCGGTGCCGGGCGGCAATGGATCACATTCAACGATCAGGGCGAGCCGATTTTCCATGAAGGTGGGATTCTGATCACCGCGGCGTATGAAGACGATGAATCTGAGATTGCCGAGACGTTCGTAGCCGGAACCGTCATGCATGGAGAGGTGGATCACCAGTTCCGTCTGATCGAAGATAGTCATGTTATCGTTCAGATGATGTATGATATGGACTCGCTGAACGTGGATGAACATCTTTTCCTGGTGCTTGATGGTGAAGTGATCGATGTGGACCCGACCGATTCATTAGCGATTACCCCGATCGATTCGATCAAGGCGGGGGAAGTCCTGGATTATGATACCAATGGGTTTTTTGTCTTTGATAGTAAGATATGGGCAGAGGCCAGCAGCCCGGAGGAGTCCGTACTGACGGCGGGACTGCATACCGTGGGGGTTCGGTCGTTGAGCGAGATCACGATGCCGAATCTGAAATATGGCTTTCCAAATGAAGAGCCTGGGCCGGCAGATCCCGTGGTCATCGATGGCTGGACGGTTTCACCGGATGGGACCGAACCGGCGGTGACGGCTTTGAGTTGGGGGGCGGCTTTCGGATTGACCGGCGCCAATGATGGTGGCATACAAATGGCCTTCGATGATAGCCAGGACCCGACCACCGCCACGCCGCAGAAATACACCGCCTCTTTTTCCCAGGATATTTATCTGGCCCGGGGGGGCGATGTTCGGATTCAATTGGATTTGGAAATGGCTGCGACCGGAACACTCGATTCGGATGACACCCTGGAATTCCGGGTCTTGATCGATGGGGAGCCTGTCACGGACGCCTCCGAGACCGCCTACCTGGTGACCGGCGACGCCGGTGCCAGTAACGCCGATATTGCCTATGCGACCATTACGGTCGATACGGCCAATATGGCCGATGGCCTGGCGGTGGGGACTCATACGATCAGCCTGGAGGGCGTGTATACCGATAGCACGGACAACCTTAGCGGCGCCGGGGCGACCATCAAGTTGGATAATGTAAAAGTGTCAAAGATTGACCGGCTCTATGATTATTTGATCAATGACAGTTTTCATGTCACCCCGGAGGCGATGGGCTGGCTATATGCGGACGCTGCCGACCCGGGAGATACAAATGTTGACGGGGGATATCTGGCCGGTGCGAATCTTGGGGACGCCACATATGGCGGCGGTTTGGCCATGATCCTGACGGAAAGCAACACCGCAACGCCTTTAGAGGGAGCGTTTCTTCTGAATTTTGAGATGGGAGGTCCCATCAAGTTGTCGTTTGACTACCAATTAGATATCAGTGATGAGGTGGATGTTGATGAATTTCTGACATTGGTCGTTGCGATCGATGGTACCCTGATTACCAGTCCTGTCGATACGGCTAACTTGGCAGATGATGACCCGTATAAGAATTTGGAGTATATTTCTCTGGTCGCTACGGCGCCTTCGGCGGGTGGCACCGGGAATCAGGATACCGGAACCATTGAGATCGAACTGAACGATGAACAGGAAATAGCCGCATTACAAGCGTTATACTCCGGTGGTCACCAACTGGTGATTCAGGGGATCTTATCCAATGGTGCCGATGTGGATGCAGGAGCGGGCACCGGGACCGTTACCATTGATAACGTCAATATCGTCGGGACGCATCAGACCCATGGCCGGGTGGATAATTTTACGGTGTATCAGCATGTGGTCCCCGAGAGTTATGCCACAGGACCCGATCACGATAACTTTAGTGCTGATCCGTTACTGGTCTCTGCGGGGGCCAATGCCGCTGACCAATGGCGATTCAGTGAAGTGGATCCGGATTCGATAGTTCAACCGCTGCACGAGACCGGGGTGGTACGGGCCGAGTGGGATAGCACTGACGAAGCACTGGCATTGACGCTGGGTGACAATCTGAACAGTAATGGCGTTACCGAAGATGGTGCGGCTCTTTCAGGCAGTTTTGATTATGTCTTCAATCTGGTGGAGACCAGTGATCTGCAGATTGATCTGGGATATCAGATGTTGACCGGTGCGAGTATTGCCGATACCGATACGTTGAGATTGACCGTGGCGATTGACGGGACGGACCTTGAGACGGACACCTACAGTATTACCGGAGGTGGCCAGGACAGTGGGATGAACCGGCTGGTGATTGACGTTGCGGCGTTGGAGAATGGTGTGACGTATGCCGCGGGGCTTCATACGTTGAGTCTTACCGCGACCCTGACCAATAGTGCCGTACCGGAGAATGGGGCTTCTGATGAGGGAACCGCCCGGTTGATCATTGATAATGTCGCGGTGACCACCGACGTGTCGTTTGACACCGACCCGACCGCCTGGGATAATACGGGTAAAAGCGTGGGGATCGGCGTCGGCGAGGGCTGGAGCTATCAGCCGGCAACTTTGAATAATGACGCGGCCAATGGCATTGTTAACGGCTGGGATGACGACCCGGCAACGGTGGGGAATCCTTTCGGTAGCGATGGCGGCGCGCTCTGTATGACCCTGGGGGATGGCGCCACGGCGACCGTGGGAGACGGTGCCGGTACACTGGATGGGTATTTTTCGTATTTCTTTACGCTGGAGGAAGGGGCGTATGCGACCCTGGATATGTCCTACCTGTTGCTGACCGGGGCGACCGTCCCTGCCGGGGCCACGCTTGATCTGTCGGTTGAGCTGGTGTCGCTGGGCTTCTTCGCAGATACAGAGTTTCAGTCAGACCTGGGACTTCACCAGGTCGTGGCCTCGGGCGGTGGGGTGCGTGGTAGTGCCTGGCAGGATATGGTCGACTTGGAATTGGGGGGGCTTGACGCAGGCGCTTATGAATTGAGAATTCACGGCTACCTTTCTGAAAGCTCTGATACGGCTTCCAGTTATGGGATCGTCATGGTGGATGATGTTGAGCTGGATATCACCGATGGGATCGGGACCTGGGAATCGACGCCCTCTGGCGGTAACAACGGCGGTAATAATGAGGTGGGGCCGCGGAATACTAATGGTGTGGCCCGGTACACAGATGTCTTTAAGGCCAATATTCACAGCGAGTTGCAAGATGGCGGTGACCAGAGTTATACCATCTATGATGTCCAAAAAGAAGGTGAAGCCGACTTGATGGTCAGTTTTCGTTATAGTTTTGCTGAGACATTTGACTTCGGCTCTGGTGATGTCTCTATCGTTGCGATCGATACGGCCACCGGCGAAATGACGCCCCTGACCGACAGCACGAATTCACTTGAAAACCATATGGATGACTGGTGGGATGGGGAGGATGATGATGACCCGCACTATAACTGGGTGCGGGCGAAAACTGAAGAGCTGGGGTCCGGAACGTATGATATTAAGATCATCTTCTCTGACGAGGCCACCAGCAGTAATTTCTGGATTGATGACCTTTCGGTTATCGCCAGTCAGCGGTCCAGTACCATTCGCCCCCAGACGATTTTAAGTTCGATCAATACCGGCCAGGGCGGCGCCACGCGACCCTTTGCGATGGGCGTGACCAACGAATCACCGGGATTGAAGATTTATGCCGGAGAGGGAATGGATGAAGGGGCCGACTTGATCAGTCCTTATCCTGACGGGACTATTAATGCCATTGATGTCTTTGATCTTCCTGAATTGAAATCGGCCCACTATAGCGCCAATGTCTTTGAGTTGATTGACGGCACGTGGCAGCTGTTTGGTACCGGCATTAGCAGTGATACCAATATTGACTTCTTGGGGGTCAGCGCCAGTGAACCGGGGGCGATGTACGGTATGCCGGGTAGTGAACTTTATCAGTTGACCGATTTAGTGATTGGTCCTAACCAGTTGATCTGGGCGGCGGTACAACATGCCACGACTGATTTTGTTGATCCCGTGCCGGATGACAATCGTGATGAGAAGACTCAGTTTGATGTGCATGCCTTTGAGCAAATTGAGCCGCCAGCTTACTGGAACGTCGCCAACCCCGGGACTGATCTGGATATTCAAGTCTGGCGTTGGGTCGCTAACTGGGACCCTGGTGAGGTCCCCGTTGGGACCGAAGCGGGCTGGAAGGTCCTGGACATTGGGTTACCTGAACTTTATAACGCCTATACAAACATTCAGATGGTTGTCACCCCGGAAGGGACGCCGATGATCGGATGGACCAATAGAGATAATGGAGGGGATGTCTGGAATTCCGGTGTGATCCGATATGAAGGGGAAGCCGGTGGTGTCCCGGTCTGGGGGGCGATGGGGGACCTGGGCGATATCCAGAATAATGATTACTGGAGTTCCTCGTTTTTATATGACATGGTCGTTACGCCTGACGGGGAGCCCGTTGTCAATTATAATATGCTTCATCTCGAAAGCTATGGTATTCGGGAATTTATCTCTGAGGCCAATACCCCGCATATGGTTATTTCTGAATATCCGGCGGCGGGTGTTGATGTCATTTCAGATAATGCGCTTCATTTTGGCTCAACGGTTAATGATAAATTATTCCGGTCATTTATTGTCGAAAATACCGGTAATGCTGACCTGGTCATCTTTGATATCTCCATGGATGGTTTTGGCGATGTCTCCTCGGATGTATTCCAGCTTGAGAATTTCAGCCAATTCCCCATTACCCTGGAACCGGGTGATTTGAAAAGCGTCCGGGTCAGTTTCGATCCTACCGTTGAGACGGTCTCCCCGGGAATCTACGATGGCGTTCTGTTGCTTCAATCCAATGTGCCGGATAATCCCGTATTGCCGATCTCACAGTATTATGAAATGACATTGCATACCGAAGTACTCGACCAGTCTGAAGTTTATGTGGACCCCAATAAGCACCAGTGGTTGAATTTCAGTAAGACACTTATCAATGGCGGTGTTTCTGACGCTTCAGGGCTGTTCCAGAAGGAATTTACGGTCGGGAGTGCCCGGGAAGTGAACTTGCAGTTTGACTATAGGCTGCTTTTGGCGGAGCAACTTCTGGAAGGGCAAACGCTGGAACTGTTTATCACCATTGACGGCGAACGTCTAACCCTTTCGGACCCGAGTGCCTATGAAATTGTGGGGGGGGCGGGCAATGTGACCGGCTACCTCACCTCCGATACTATCTCACTCGGTGAACTCGCGGCGGGGAAACATCTCGTGCAGATCGGTGCGGAAATGGCAACCCCGACCCACAGCGGCCTTGGCGGTATTGGTACGCTTCGTCTGGATAATGTTGTCCTGAATGGGATGACCTACGGGTTTGGAAATTCGCCCCGCCAGAATGACTGGCTATTCCAGGCCGATACCAATAACCCTCAGGTGACCACCGGTTACTGGAACGACAATGTCGGGACCACCGGTGACGGTAACGGCGGCCTGGAGATGATTCTGGGTCAGGAGGTTCAGGAAATCGTTGTCAGTAATATCGGCACTGAAGATATGGTGATTTACGAGTGGATGTTTGAAGGGGTCTCTTTTAGAACGCTAACCGATACCGATGGGGTCTCTGGCGCTTATATAAGCTGGACCGATACCCTGGGGGCCCTGAAAACCGAGATGATCCCCTCATTTAATTATTATAATACAAGTGATGATGTGACGCTGGCACCGGGCAGGGACCTGCATTTGCAGGTGGTGTTTGAGCCGACAGAAGTTGTTGCTTACGATGAAACCTTTTACATTCACCTGAGTGATAGCGATGAGGGCGTGGTTCCCATTCGACTCTCAGGCATGGGGTTGTCCGGGTCTGATTTCCTCATCACCGCGATCTATGATGGGGTGAATGAGATCAGTGTTTCCACCGATGATACCGGGGAAATTGATTTTGGCAGTGTGATTAAAGGGCAGTCTGAGATTGTAACGGTTACGATATTCAACACCGGGACCTCCGATTTGACGATCATGGAACTGCATTCGAACGGCAGTACCGAGATTACTTTTGACCCTTCGTCCATTCTGAATGAAGCGATTGACCCGATCGTACCGGGCGGGGCGTGGTCCTTCAATGTGATTTATACCCCGGCGATTGGGAGTGTTGGCGATACAACCATTGACGAGCTTCTCGGTGAGCAATTGGTCATTATTACCGATGCGCCGGTCCTGGACCTGGTGGTAACGACGATTGAACTGGCAGGTTTGGGGGTCCCGGAGATACCGGTTATTTCATTAGTCGATACCACAACGGGCAAGCCTTTCGCCTTTAATCAGGTTAACTTTGGGACCAGTCATGTAGGGGTGCCGATTGAAAAAACTTTTAATATAGAAAATATCGGTGGAGCGGCCCTGACGATTGACCATATTCGTCTGGTGGGTGACGATGGCGCGTATTTCACGTTTACTCCCAATGATAATGGCCCTAATAATCCCGCCGATGATGATGTTATTCCCTTCAAGGGCAATGCGATCCCCGTGACGGTTCTCTTTACCCCGACGAATTCGGAGTATTATAATGATGCCCAAATTCAAGTTTTTTATATGGATGAAAATAATATCCTTCGGAAGGCTCAGTTGGACCTGGTCGGCCGTGGCACCATTCAAGAGCTTGAAATTACCGATACGCAGGGGGCGGCCAACGACAGCCTGGTGGATTATGGCCAGGTGGGCTTGAATCGAACATCGGATAGCCAGACAATTACACTGACCAATACTGGCGATGGGAACTGGACGATCAATACCATTAGCGTTGTCGGCGGTGATGTCTTTAGCTTGGTGGATGATTTTTCAGTGGTCATATTGACCCCTGGTGAAAGTTATGATTTCGATGTTCAGTTCACCCCGGAGGCCATTGCTTCGTTTACCGATTCGATAAAGATTGAGAGTACAGACCCTGACAGTGCCTCGGTTGATTTCTTTGTGACATTATTGGGACTGGGTGTGAATCCCGGTGAGCTGGCTATTTTCAATGACGCCGGTGAGGCGATCACCAATATCGATTTCGGCCAAAACCTGGCCCTTCAGAAACGACTGTATAAATCGATTGAGATTCGTAATAATGGTGAAGATGGGTTGCGAATTGAAGGAATAGAGGTCTTTCCCTTCACGCAAAACTTCTCACTAAGCCATACGTTGGATTCCGCCGATGAGGAGGACTATTTTGATCTTCTCCCCGGGGTTCCTTTACCATTAACCGTATCATTTATCTCGGCGAACTTCTTTGACAGCAGTCAGGCGACACCGCCCCTGGTGGTGCGTATTACCACCAGTGATGGCAGCGGCGACCCGCAATTCACGGATGTGGCGCTGATAGCCAAGTCCATTTTTGTGGCAGAGTCGTCGAATATTACCTGGTATGATGGGACCGAACTGGTCGCAAGGATCATTGTTACCGGCGGCGGCACCGCCATGGTCACTCCGGTGAGCGATTCGGACTTTAGTATCGGTTCAATTCAGCTGTCTGATACAGGATCCAAAACCACATTGAAAGTCATCGGCTTGGCCGATGATGTGACGGTGGGTAATATTACCGGCGGCGCGGTGAAATCGGTTGTGCTGAAAAATGTTTCATTGAATGGTGATATTAACCTGGATGGTGCTGTTTCCCTGATGCTGGACGATGTGATTGACGGGGCCGATATTGATATCGACCAGGCACTGGGCAAACCGGTCAAGATCACTGCCGGGGATATTGCTGATGGGACCGCGATCAATGTGGCCGGTAGTGTGACACAGATCAAAGCCGATAGTTACGGGGCCGGCCAGATCACCGCTGAGAGTATCAAGACGATCTCAATTAAGGGTGACTTTGGTGCGTCCATTGATGTTGATGGCGAACTGCGGACCTTGAATGTCAAGGGCCAGAGTGTTTCCGGTGATATCAATGTCGGCGAAAGGTTTAATAAGTTTAATGCCCAAAAGGCCGGGTTCGACGGTTCGATCACCGCCGATAGTATTGGTTCGATCACCGTGGATTCGCTGGATAATGTCCTGATCAATACGCGTTCTCAGTTGAAGAAGCTGATGGTCATGGGCAATATGAGCGGAAGTCATGTCCTGGCGGGACTGGACCTGGGTGATGATAATCTCCTTGGCGGTCTCGGCGATAACCGGGATATCCTGAATTCTTCCGGTGATATTCGAAATGTGAATGTCAAGGGTGAGGTTTCCGGGAGCTATCTTATGGCCGGTATTGCCGCCAATAGTCTAGGGGACTTCAATGTCTTTGAAGGTGATGGCCCCGGCGAAGTGCGTAGCGGTATTATCGGAACGGTTCGCTTTGGCAATTTTGATTCAATATTTAGCACACCCTATGGGGTGGCCGGCAGGGACATCGGACGCGTTAAGGTTGACGGAAGTACGGTTGCCCCGGGCGCCGATCTTGGCAATGTCTTCTTTGTTGAAGAATTTTAAGGCGACTTATTGAGATAAAATGATGTATAACAAAAGGCCTTCCAATATGTGATTTGGGAGGCCTTTTTTTTGTTACAATTGAGTGCTGCGTCAAGAGTCAATGGTGACAAGTAAAAACGTAATTAAGAGCCAGTGTCAACGCGCCAAAATACTGTTAACGCTGGCGTTATAATTTGTGGCTCAACTCGGAAAAAGTTGATGATTTATGATTAAATATTAGTTGGACATTATGTGACCTTTTTTGTTACAAGTACTTTACTACCAAACACTTGTATAACGAAAGGAACAACATAATGTCCAGCCTTAGTATATCTT